>JAGLYY010000081.1 GCA_023131935.1 Spirochaetales bacterium
TGATAAGTTCTCAGAATCAAAACAGCTTTCTGTTTTTTGGGTAGCTTTTCTATGGTTTCACTGATCAAGGCAACTTTTTCGTTTTTCAGTAACACATCCAGTTGAGAATCATTCGGATCAGTCACGACATAATCTTCAACCGGCACAGACTCTCGAGTTTTCTTCAATACACGCAAAAAATTCTTGCACCGGTTGATAGCAACCCGATAAAGCCAGGTCTTAAACGTGGAAGCAGAACGAAACTGATGGATCTTTTTGAAAACTTGAACAAAAGTTTCCTGCACAACATCGGCCGCATCCTCTTTGTTGAGCACCATCCTGTAGGCCAAAAAATAGATTTCTTTTTGATATTTCAGGACAAGTTCTTCAAAGGCCTTTCTATCTCCATCTTTTATTTTTTCCACTAAGATTAGATCATTCACTTATTAGACACCATTTTGTGGAAAAAGTTAAATAGCGTTTTTAACATCCAAAAAGCATATCAATGATTTCGACCTACCTTATAAACAGGAGAAAAGCTGTCAGCAAAACCCAGATAGAAACTCTGGATGAGACTTTAGGTACGTGCCAAGCCACCGGTCTAACTCTGCCCCAGCTTTGAAGGAAGGCTTTTCATGAGGAATAAAACCGGCCGTTTGTAGAACCCAATGGACATCTTGTACACATAGGATGTTTATCCATGTTTTTGATGAAATTGATGTATCTGTTTGAATGTATAATCTGCACTATTCCTCCATTGCGCACGTCTCCAACATAGACCTCGGAAAGATAAGGGCAAGGTGTAACCTTCATCTTACATGTCACAAAGACACTGTGTTTAACGGCTTTGCAAGGAATGGAAGGCTCCGGAGGCAAATGTAGTTTTATATTCAGTTCTTTTGCCAATCTTTTTACTTTCAGAAACAATTCTTTTTCCTCTTGAACGGAAATATACTCGACCTCACGATCTGCCTTATAAACATTGAAGACTCTATGCAAAACTACCCCATCTACATTCAATTCGGCTGAAGCTTTGATTAGCCCTGTAATTTCATCTTGATTTTCCCTGTATATAACAATATCAACATATGCTTTAGGTTTGCTCAAGTTCTCTCTGTTTCGTCGAGTTATCAACTCTTGGATTTGAGGCATAACAACAGACAGATTCTCTTTCTTGTGTAGACCAAAGGCAATGGTGCTCAGACCACTCGAAAAGATCTCTTCAATCCTTGTTTTAAGCAAAGTGGCATTGGTAGTAAGTTCAGTGGACACTCCTTGCGACTCGGCGTATTTTACCATCTGAAATAATACAGGATTCAATAGCGGCTCACCCCATCCGTGCAGGGCAACATGCCTAAGATTGGATGAATCAAGTGCCTTTCCAAAATCTTCAAGGGAAAGCGAGGCAGTTAATTCATTCAAATTTGGGCGTATACATATCTTGCAATTCAGGTTGCATCTACGAGTAGGTTCAATCTGCAGAGTTGTTTGTGGAAATAACCAATTCATTTATTCAATTAGCCACTTTCGGCGGGACTTTTCTGACAGGATGAACAGGATTTACGTGATTTTGATTTATCCTGATTATCCTGTTGATCCCGTCAAAAAAATGGAAATACTATTCAATTAACCTCCGCATGCTTTTTCCTGGAAAATCCTCCACGGACAAAGTTCCAGACTAAACCACCGCAAAGGGCTGCCAGAGCGCTGATATAAGGCCACAGATTGCACACACCAAGGCAACCACTAACTCGTCCTTGTGTTAAAACACTGATCGGTAAACACATAATTTTTTACCTCCTTGAAAAATCAAGTTTATATTTCATTTAACAACTTCTTTGTTTCTTCGATTATTTCCTTATATTTATCCTTTTTTTCATATTTTTCGGCCAGTTCTATTGTTTTCTCAAAATATTCTTTTGCCTTTTCCTTATCCCCCATTCTTAGATAGCTGACACCAATATTCTTTTGGGCGGTTAGATAATTTTGAGGACGTCTTTTTGATTCCTTTATTTTTT
>JAGLYY010000082.1 GCA_023131935.1 Spirochaetales bacterium
CCCGGTGGGCCCTTGTGCGGATGATTGATGCCGGTATCAGTCAGCGGAAAATTTCAAACAAACTTGGTTTGAGTTTGTGTAAGATTACCCGGGGATCAAAAGAATTAAAGAAAGAACACTCAGCTTTCGCGCGGATGTTGGAAATTTTTAATACCAATTATCCTGAAGAAAGATAAATAGGGTGATTATATGAAGAGGTTTGTCTGAAACCTACAGGCTTCAGGCCTCCTCATGTTCTTTCCGGTCACCGGATAGCCAGGTTATGATTTTATCAGCCACCGCCTCTTTCTGTTCATCGTTTATTACTACATGCCCGCTCTCTTCCAGGACCATGAAATCCTTGATCTTCGAACCGATTTTTTGATTGATAAAATCCCGCACACCCGGAGGTACCGAACTATCGGTTTTCGATATGATGGTAAGGGTTTCCGCGGTGACTTGAGCTATCAACCTGCGGCCCATCTTGTGAAGATGAAAGAGATCTGCCGACGGTCCAATATATCTCCAGTTCCAATACTCCCTCTTCAGGTACTGCAGGTCGGGGTCCTCGTAGGTTTTATCAAATTCATGCGGCATTCGTCGAATAAAGAATTTAAAGAAAGGGGTAAATTTAAGGAGTTTATTGGTGATCACCAGTGCCGGAGCGGCGAGGATCAGCCTTTTTATTTGAAAACGGGCGGCGAGGATAACAGCAATCAGCCCTCCCATCGAAAGTCCGCCAACGATTACTTCTTCGTGGGTTACCCTCAAATCCATCAGGGAATCGATCGCTTTCCGGAGCCAGTCATGCCAGTGGGTCTGCTCAAAATCATCTCCATTTGTGCCATGCCCCGGAAGCCGGGGAACGGAAACGGTGTATCCTGCTTCGTTGAGTCTTTCTGCCAGATACCGGAATTCCCCTGGGTAACCGGGGAACCCATGGATCAACAGGACCGCTTTTCCATTTGTTCCTTCAAAATACAGGGGGAGTGCTGCTTTCCGGACTGTAGTATTTTTTGGAATTCCTTTGAGTTTCACCTTGGTGCCTCCATCTTCCCCCTTAGTATAAATAGCTTTTAGCATATTGGAAAGGTAACTATTAAGGTATATGGGCTGTAGGGGAGAAGAAGGCTGTAGGTGGATAGGCTATAGGCTATTAGGTAGGCAGTAGGAGAAAGGCTATAGGCTGTTAGGGGGATAGGCTTTAGCTTGAAAAAGGTGTTGCACCGGAATGGGATTAATGCTTAACTTATGTTAAGTAGTATGAAAATAAGTTCCTTCGTTCCCATTCACAACAGGTCCTCCTATTCCCTGCTCCGCGGCTGCCTCAATCCGGTGGATATCGTTGAGCAGGCATCTCTGGCAGGTTTTTCCGCTGTTGGAATGGTAGATATCAATAACTTCTACGGGATGGTCCGTTTTCGCTCCTCTGCCCGGAACTTTTGTATCAAACCTTTGTCGGGGGTGGCGATTGTCCCCCCTTCGGGGCCCCGGTTTACCGCCCTCTGTCTTACCAGGCAGGGCTTCGGCAGGGCAAACGAGCTGGTAACAGCGGTTTTAAGGGAAGGGCCCTGGGACCCGGTAAACGATCTTCTGGAAAAAGGGTGGAAGGGGCTTTATATCCTCTCGGAAGACCGGGATTTCCTCTCGCGGCTTCGCGAACGGGGGAGCAGCAATCTGTACACCGCTCTTTTCCATGGGAAACCGTTTCACCGGTTGGCTCTCTGGGGGAGGAAAGCGGGGATTCCCCCGATGGCCCTTAATGACGCAGTCTGCAAAACCAGGCGCGATCAACAGCTTTTCAAAATTCTCCGGGCCATCGATCTGAATACCACTGTTGACACTCTCGATCCGGGGGAACTCCTCAGGCCGGAACATGAGATGGTTGAAGCTGATGCCATGGAGCGGTTCTTTTCCGCGATCCCCGAAGCCCTGGAAAACGGGATGAAGTTTGCCCGGCAGGCAGAACAGTTTCTTCTTCCCCAACATTACGTATTCCCCGCCTTCCAGGGGCTCACCGAACCTGAAGCATTCAGACAGCTTCAGGGGTTATGCATCGAGGGGGTACGCAGGCGCTACGGACAGGTTCGCGGGGATATTCAGAAACGCCTCGAATACGAACTTTCCATCATCCGGAGGAAGGGGTTCTCCAGTTATTTCCTCGTGGTTCATAATATCGTTCGCCGGTTTCCCCGGACCTGTGGAAGGGGCTCTTCCGCATCAAGTATTGTCGCCTATCTCCTCGGAATCACTCATGTAGATCCGCTCACCTCCAACCTCTTTTTCGAACGCTTTCTCAACATGGGCAGGATGGACCCTCCGGACATCGATGTGGATTTCCCCTGGGACGAGAGGGAACAAGCATTGCGTTATGTTTTCAAAACCTACCCGGGTGCCTCTGCCATGGTGGCGGACCACGTTACCTTCGGGCCCCGGTCCTCGCTCCGGGAACCGGCCAGGGCCTTTGGGTTTGAAGAGGAGGAGATAAATGCCCTTCAGCGGCAGCGGAGCATGGGGCGATGGGAGAGGGTCCCCCCCTATCTCCGGTGGGCAGCTGCCCGGCTGCGGGGGATGGTCCGGCATATCGGGACCCACCCCGGGGGGGTGGTCATTACCCCTGGGAAAATTACCGATTACACTCACATCCAGACATCTCCCCTTGGATTTCCGGTTATTGCCTGGGAGAAGGATGGCGCCGAAGAGGCGGGGCTTGTAAAGATCGATTTGCTGGGAAACAGGTCCCTTGGGGTCCTCCGGGACACCATCGCTCTGGTAAATCACCGGCACGAGTCGGGAAATCCCGCGGAGGAGGGGGAGCGTGGGGCCGATGGTCCTATCTCCTGGGAAAACTTTCACCCCCTGAAAGACGCGGCAACCAGGGAACTTATCGAGGCGGGAGATACCCTCGGGGTTTTTTACGTCGAATCACCCGCTACCAGGCAGCTTCTCCGGAAGATGGGGGTAGGGGACTATGAACACCTCGTCATAGCGAGCTCTATCATCCGCCCCGCGGCAAATGCCTACATTAATGAATTTGTCCGCAGGCTCCATTCCGCCCCCTACGATCCCCTCCATCCCACCGTTGCCGAAACCCTCAAGGAGACCTATGGCATCATGGTGTATCAGGAGGATGTTTCCCGGGTAGCGATTGATTCCTGCGGGTTTACCCCCGAAGAGGCCGACGGGCTTCGAAAGATCCTCTCAAAAAAAGACAGGCAAACGAAGGTAGAGAAATACCGGGAGCAATTTTTCCAAAAGGGACTTAAACAGGGACTGTCGGGCCGCGTTTTACGGACCCTCTGGGATGGTATCCGCTCCTTCGAGGGGTATTCCTTCTGCAAAGCCCACAGTGCCTCCTATGCCCTGGTTTCCTATAAATGCGCCTGGCTCAAGCGGTACTATCCCCTCGAATTTCTCGTTTCGGTTATCAACAACGGCGGGGGATTCTATTCCCGTCAGGTTTACCTGAACGCTGTCCGGAGAATGGGTTTTACCATCCTCGGCCCCTGTGTGAACAGAAGTGACCGCCGGTTTACCGCCTGCGGTGGTGCTCTCCGGGTCGGTCTTTCCCAGCTCCGGGAAGTTTCCGCTTCTTATATCCAGCGTCTTCTTGATGAGCGGGAGATTCATGGCCCCTTCACCAGTTTCAGGGACCTGATAGTACGCACCGAACCCGGTTTCGGGGATATCAGAATCATCGTTCGCAGCGGTGCCGCCGACTCAAGCGCGGGAGGGCTCACCAGGCCCCAGATGCTCTGGTCCTACTTTCACCGGAGCCGGGAGGAAGATCTCTTCGGGGGTCCCGGGGTCCCCGACTGCATCGGCGATTACGACCTAAAGGTGATGTTGGCGGATGAAGTAAAAACCATGGACCTCCTTATCTCCTGTCATCCCCTCGAATTCTACGAAAACAGGATCCGGCAGGTATTAAAGGGGGGGGATATCCCCACGAGGATCAGCTCCGGGCACATCCATGAATATTCGGGCAGGAGAATTTCCATAGGGGGGACCCTCGTTACCGAGAAAGAGGTGTTAACGAAAAAGAGAAAAATGATGAGTTTTGTGAGTTTTGAAGATCCTGAAGGGATCTTCGAGACCGTTGTATTCCCCGATGTTTACAACCGGCTGTTGGAGCGGCTGTATACGGGGTACGGCTTTCTTGTAATCGGGAAGGTTGAGGAGAAATTTGGTGTGTACCAGATCCAGGTTGATGATGTTGTTCCCCTCGACAAAGGAGCGGTAAGCTTTGGACAGCATAACAGATGGTACATGCCCGCCTACAGAGTTTCACAGATAACTCTCACAGATAACTAGGCTTGATAATCTTCAGCCGTAACTATTCAGGTTGTTTAGACTGTAGAAGGGAGACAGGGAACCGGAGACCGAAGGAAGGAAGAACGGAAATAAGAGAAGATTCTAGAATCTTCCGTTCTCCGGCATCCAGTCTCCATCCTCCGTTTCCCCCTTCCCCTACAAGTCTATCTACCTGAACAGTTACAGAAACGGACCAACGCCCTTCATTGGGCCTGCTTTGAAAGCCCGTTCGGCCGCTTTTTTATCCAGCTGTCAACAGGCTTCTGTCCTTTTAAAGCGCGCCAGACATCTTCAGCACGAATCGGCATATGGGTCAGTTCCGCGCCGGTCGCGGTTTTAATGGCGTTTCCAAGGGCCGCGGCGACAGAGATCATCGAATGTTCCGCAATGCCCCGTGCTCCGTACGGGCCGTCTATCTGTGGAGTTTCAACAGCGATTGCCTCTACTTCAAGAGGAAGATCCATTGATGTGGGAATCTTGTTATCGGTGAAGTTCGGGTTCATCAGTATCCCGTTCTTATCGTAAATATAACTTTCACAGATAGCTGTCCCGAGTCCCTGAATCATTCCTCCAATAGCCTGCCCCCGTACAGCATCAGGGTTGATAACTCTCCCAACGTCAAAGGCGGAAGCTACCTTGAGGATGTGATATTCTCCCGTCTCGGGGTTTACTTCAACTGTCATCCCATGGGCTCCATAGGTCCAGTTTATTGCGGGCAATCCCTGGCTGGTTTCCTTATCGAGATTTGTCAAACCCTGGGCTATATAGTTTCCTACGCCGATAAGGGGTCCTCCCACTCCGTTTCCATTGGGCATGGCATAACCGACGGCCATATCTTTAAAGGCAACAGATTCCGCGGGATGGTGTTTAAGGTAGACTTTGTCCCCGTCATGGGCAAGGTCCCGCGGATGTGCCCGGAGGATCTGGGCTGCCACTTCGTACGCTTTCCGCAAAAGGTCTTCCGCCGCGAGGATTGCCGCGTTACCCGATAAGAGGAGCCCCTTACTTGCAACTGTCTGCCAGTCATAAGGGTCCCTGTCGGTATCGGTTTCGAAGGTGATTTTTACTTTTTCTGTCGGGAACCCGAGAATTTCAGCAACAATCTGCTGAATCGAGGTATAGGTCCCCTGTCCGATATCGGTAAGGGCAATGTTGACAATAACAGTGCCATCCTCATTCATTTTGATAACTACCGCGGTAGCGGTGAAGGGGGGCATCGCCGGGGCTTTATGAAGTGCGGCAAC
>JAGLYY010000083.1 GCA_023131935.1 Spirochaetales bacterium
CCAATAGATTTTGCCGCTGCCTCCATACACTTGATCACATTTCCATGATTCTGAGTGATCCGTTCCCCTGTCAGAGTGACGCTTCCCGGTTTCAGTGCGTTGAGTTTCCGGAATTCAAGGGGATCCATTCCAATGGTATCAGCAATGAGATCCATGTGTTTTTCCAATCCCCAGAAAAATTCCACATGGCCAAAGCCGCGGTAGGCCGTTCCAAAGGGCTTGTTGGTATATATCGTAAAGGAGTCAACCCAGGCGTTTGGAATTTCATAAGGACCGCCGGCGGAATATCCGGAGGCCCGTGTTACATTTACCGCGTAATCCGCGTATGCCCCTGCGTCCCAGTACATGATCATCTTTTGAGCGATGATTTTTCCCCTGGAAGTAACTCCGGTCTTGATCCGGTAAATGAGGCCACTTCTGCAGGGGAGCAGCGAGAACTCTTCTTCCCGGGTTGCCTGCATTTTTACCGGCCGTCCCCCCGCCTTTTTCGACAATACAGCAAGGAGTGGTTCCAGGTGAATTCCGGCTTTTCCTCCGAATCCTCCACCGACGTAGGGAACAATCACCCTTACCTTGCTATGTGACATATTAAAGGAGTGACAGAAGAGGTTTCTTACCGTAAAGGGTGATTGGGCGGAAGACCAGATGGTAACCTGATCGTTTTTCTGCCATGAAACGATGGCCGCGTGAGTTTCCATGGGAACATGCTGGACCGAAGGGTTGGTATACTCCCGTTCAATGATCCAATCAGCCTCTTTAAAACCCTTATCAACATTCCCTTTTCTGAGTTTTGTGTGATTGGCAATGTTAGTCCCCGGTTTTGGGGTAAAGACTGCTTCGACAAAATCATAGTTGCCCAGGTCCGGATGAACGAGGGGGGCAGTATCTTTAATAGCTTCTTTAGGATCGAGTACCGCGGGGAGTACCTCATATTCTACAATGATTTTTTTCACCGCTAAAGCGGCGGTAAAGAGGTCGTCAGCGGCTACTGCCGCGACAGCTTCTCCATAGTGCCGCACCTCTCCCTTCGCAAGGATATGTTTATCCACGAGATACAGACCTACCAGGTAGTCCAGTTCCTCCCCGGTGACGATGGCTCTGACTCCAGGTATTTTTTTGGCCCGGGAGATATCGATCTTCTTTATCTTTGCCCTGGCGTGTGGGCTGCAGACCACTTTAGCGTGGAGCATTCCCGGCAGCTCCATATCACTTACGTAGGTTGCCTGTCCGGTGAGTTTTTCCCCGGCATCGATCCTTTTCGTTATTTTTCCGACGAAATTCAGGGATTCCTTTGGGATATTTTCATACATATTTAAGGTCCCCCTTTTCTTTTCTTTGGCCGGTCGCGTCCTGGACCGCCTCAATTATCTGCTGATACCCGGTACAACGGCAGAAATTTCCCTCAATACCCTGACGGATTTCCTCTTCTGTTGGTTTCGGGTTTTTTGCAAGGAGTTCTTTTATCGTCATGATCATGCCGGGTGTACAAAATCCGCATTGGACAGCGTGATGTTTGTCGAAAGCCTGTTGAAGTTTCGACAACTTTCCCTGTTTCGCTTCCCCCTCAATAGTCTCGATGGCAGCGCCGTCAGCTTCCGGGGCGAGGACCAGGCAGCTGTTCACAGATTTGCCATTCATGATAATCGTGCATGCACCGCATTCTCCGGCACCACAACCCTCTTTTGTTCCGGTAAGTCCGAGATCTTCCCTTAAGAAATGGAGGAGAGTTCTATTTTCCTCAACTTCACGAATATAGGTTTCCCCATTTATCTTTACTTTTATTTTCACCATTACCGAAGCTCCTCTAACAAACGTTTAATGTATACGCCGACCATGAAATTTCGGTAGTCTTTCGATCCCCGGATATCGTCGATAGGGGTGATAGCTCCCAGCACCTTGTCGATGATTTTCTTTGCGGGAGTATTGAGCGGGATCCCCTCCACGAGGACCGGAGTCGGTGCCGCGGAAGAGATTCCGCATTTGTACTCATCTTTTGTCTTTAAAAGAGCTACCCCGACAACTCCGAGATCATGCCCCTGGATCCGTTTCAATTTGAAAAATCCCCCCTTTGCCCGGGTATGCTTTTCGGGTACGAGGAGCTGTGAAAGAATTTCTTCCGGACGAAGGACTGTTTTCTTTACTCCCGTGAAAAACTCTTTCAGCGGTACAGTTCTCTCCCCCTCCTTTGAAACAATAACGACGGAGGCTTCAAGACACAGGAGAGCGGGGACCATATCAGCACTCGGAGAAGCATTTACAATATTTCCGATCACTGTCGCGCGGTTTCTAAGCTGGTGGGACGCGAGATGTTCTGCCGCAATTGTGAGAATGTGATAGTTTTTCTTTACATCGGGATGGTCTTTCAGTTGATTGATGGTAACCGCGGGTCCAACTTCGAGTCCTGCTTTTTTGTCGAAACGTAAGACATTGTAACCGGGAATCTTTTTTAGATCTACCACAATGGTTGGAGTAATAACACCAAGGCGTATATTTGCAAGTAGATCAGTCCCGCCGGCAAGAAGTTTTAATTCCGGACCTTTCTCCGTAAGAATATCGAGGAGCTCCTTTTCTTTCTTCGGAGCGAGGTAGGTAAATTCGCACAGCATGAAACATACCTCACATAGTTTTTGGTCTTTCCAACTCCGGAAAAACGAATAAATTTAAAACCGTAAAGTTCATTAAAAATCTATTATTTCCATCTGTCAAGTAAAGAAACACCAAATGAGCTGGCCAGTGCCGGGAACGTTTGACATTCCCTCAGGGTTTTTTAGCATTGGATTATCGCTCCTGCAGGTTCCCGTTATCAAAGGGGGTGATATGAAGCCACCTATGATTTTTCACGTCAGTGAAAATATCTCTTTTAGCTTCGCAGGTGCTCGTTCACCGCCTTGACAACGCCCCCCTATATCAGTATTTTTTTTCTGTAAGGTATTATGGAAACGAAAACGAAAGTGACAATTTTTCACCTCTACCGGAAAGATGGAAGCGCCCTTTTTCTCCATCCCTTTGAGAACCTGGATTCTTTCATGGATATCACCGGTACCTCCGATATTGCCGGAAAATATGGCCGCGATCCCCGGGTAGAGTCCCTGACCCTGTTCAGGAATGATCTTTACCGGATGATTGAGGGAGCGGTCAAAGGATGGCTTTCGGAACAGAAATTCATCTCCAGGTTTCTTTTATCCGCAGTCGCTTTCCTGGTTGTGTATTTTGCCTCCACCCTGCTCATCCGGGACCCTATCCCTGTTATCGACGAGATCCTACTTGGCCTCGCCGGCAGTGGGCTTACTTTTTTCTATCTCGTTAAGAAGGACCAAAACAGCAGTCTGGCTCTAAAGAAACGGGTTGAGCTCAGGACAAAAATTGACAGGATTTTGTTTGAAGAGGACCCCTTCGTGAAGGAGGTGGAAGATTTTCTCATCAGGAACGAGGAACTTCCCGCTGAAAAACTTCTTGATTCAATGATGGTGGAGGAATCTTTCAGTATCGATGATAAGGACGATGCCAGGCAGCTCCTCTCCTATCTGGAGAAACGGTTCGGAAGCCGGGAACTCAAAAAGCAGTCGAAGCTCATCTCCATGGCTTATGCCAGCCAGAATACCGGTAAAGCTGTTAAGGCTTTAAATCATCTTGCCGAGTCAAAAAAGATTGATCTTTCCCTCTTCGCAACCTATACCCGTATCAAACGGAGTTGTGAAAAAGTATCCTGATTATTCGTCACCTGAAGCAGCAGAATCAGAAACACCCCCAACCTTGTTCAATTGATCTAAACTATCCTGAAGGCCCTGGGTCTGTTTGGCGATATTGATATATTCCCTCGCCGGCTGGAACCCGCTATCAAGAAGCAGGACGTTTTCCCAGTATTTTATCGCAAGATCGGTATCTCCCTCGGCGTAGGCCTCGATTCCCAGTAAGTAAAGTTCATCAACCCTGGACTGGATGCTGTTTCGTCCTTCATCCCCAAGATTCAGTTTAGCCTGAATACTGAACCGGTCAGCGGAACTTAATGATGTCGTCAGGTCCAGAGTATAATTGACAATAAAGCTGATATTTTTCAGATCTACAGTGCTTCCGAGGGAAATTCGGGGATTCGCCCCCCGGTAGTTGAACCCACCCTGGAGGGAGTAAAAATCGGTGAAGCTCAAGTTAAACCCCGCGGCAAGGTTCCAGCCTTCCCACTTATCCTGTGGGAGGGTCAGGCTGAATGGATAGTTGATATCTACCGAAATGAGCAGGGGCCGGAGGGGGGAGTAGGCGATACCTGCGGTAGCTTCCGTAGGCAGGTTTTCATCTTCCCCGCTTACTCCAAGGTTTTTTACCACAAGGCCAAGGGAGAAGTTCCTGCTTCGCGAGGTATAAAGCTTAAGGAAGTTAAATCTGGTGAGAATACCGAGATCCATCATCCCGGCAATTGCTGATTGATTCGTAAGATTCTGGTCTTCCCGAACGAAAACACCGGGGATATGCCTGTATGCCGCCTTGATGTTCATACCGAGGGAGAGGCCGTAGAAGTAATAGCTCGAAAAAAATCTATAAGAAGCGTTCAGGGTAACCATCGATTCTGAGGGGTATCCTGAAGCTTCCCGTGCCCCCCAGGCATTGTATTGGGTGAAGGGGAGAAAGAGGAATTTACCCCCTATCCCTATTCCGAAATCATTCACCCGTTTCGTGAAAACAAGCCCTTCGATCTGCGAATCAGCTATCCAGTTGTTATGAAGAAGGGAAACCTCCGAAAAATCGAGCATAGAGCTTCCCGCGGGATTGGATTGAAGAAAACCGGAATCCAGGGAAACCGCCGTGTAGGCGGTACCCATCCCCTCAAACATCCCCCCAATAGGGATATTCAAGATCGGAAAACTGGTTAGCCCGGTATTCTGATCCAGAAAAAAGTCCGAAAAACCGCTGAAACTGCTGTAAAAATCCTCAACCTGTGCTGTCAGGGGGACACAGATCAAGAGAAGAAAGAAGACAGGAATGAGGATTCGTTTCATTTCACCATTCAATATACTACGGAAGGATTCTTTTTTCCAGAGGATAACTGTGGTATCTTAAACTGTGGTATCTTTTTTCATAGGCAGGCTTTAAGGTTGTTGTTCCTTAGTAGAGACAGCCATTCTGCCGATACATGATACGTTGAGGCTTTATAGGTTAACCGGTGATAAAAACGCGTTTTTTTTATCTCATTTTCACTCTTCTCATGGTTGGAATATGTCTGCCCCTGTTCGCGGGGGGAGGGCAGGAGGAGCAGTTGGCCCAGGCTGAAACCTTCATCGAGCAGTCCCGTTATGATGAAGCAAAGGAGCTGCTTACCCGGATAGCCGCGGAAAATCCCCGGGTCATCTCCAAAGTGTCCGATCTACGGTTTAAGATGGCTTACGATCTGGTTGACCGGAAGCGGTATAATGCCGCGATGCTCGTATTAACTGATATTCTGAGGACCGACCCGGAGCAGCTAGACCGGATAGAATCGATCCAGAGGGTGATTCGTGCAGCCCTTATTGAATATAACGAAGTGTACAGCGACCTGATCGAAGCCTATCGTGTAGGAGATCTTGATAATTCCTATCCTCTTATCAAGAAACTGGAAGAGCTCCATGCCGATCCAAATGCCTCAACCGTTGCCGCTCTCAATGAGGCAAAGTTTACCGCTGGTATCGTTTATGAGAACAATCGTTTCAGGGATATTATGGATACCGCCCTGTCTTTTCTCGATCAGGAGGATTATTGGCAGGCTGTCGGCAAATATACCGAAGGGTATGATCTTGGTAAGGATATTTTTCACGATGTACATATAAGCGGTCTTTCTCTTTCAATTATCGAAGGAGAGGTGGCAATGTACACAGCCGCTGTTCAGGATTTCCTTGATTTACAGCTTACTGCTTCAGAGATAAAAGGGGAAATGCTGCTCGCTGTAAGCACCGAGGATCCTCAGCAGATTAAAGTGGCCCTGGGAGGATTTACGAATCTCCTCGAAGCGGCAATTTTTTGTCGCCGTCAGGTACAGCAAAGTGCCGGGAAGCTCCAGCAGGGTCTCCTTGCTATTGAAAAAGAGATACCGAAGGAGGATATAAAGCGGTTGATTTATTTTGGGTTTCAGAACGCTCTTGCTAACGGGCGAATTAGCTACTCCGGGCAGGAGGGCTTTCTCAGGTCTATGGATCAGTTCTGGCAGAAGGATTTGCGGGAAATTGGTGAAGAACTGCTTCCCCGGGCGGCCGCTCGATATGAAAGTGTTATCCATGCTTTCGATTCGGCTGGTGCCGGTGGATGGGATGGAATCGCGGAAAACCTGGTTGAGGTCCGATCCCTCCTTGAATCGGCCATTCTGCTGGAGAGTCTGTGGGGAAACCAGGTATCAGTCTACCAGGAGGAAGGCTCCCTGATTCTGGATGGTGAGGATCCAATGATGACTTACCTGCCCATATTACTCACTCTTCAAAACCGTGCGGCGGGTGTCCTGCTGCTGCAGTCCCTTATCGGCAACGGAAGAAATCTCACAAATCTTGCTCTTGACGTAGAGAGTGCCGTGATCGTTGAAGAACTTAATTTCCTCCGGCAACAGATTGACGCAGAGCAGAATGCTTTTTCGGAGGCTGTCGACGATCAACTTGAAATTTTATCCCCATACCGGAAGGAGCAGCCTTCGGGGATCGATTTAACGGAACCGGCAGCGGCAGCGGAGGAGCTCCTTTCAATCCTTCAGGAAAAACTTGACGAAGGGAATACCCTGGTGATAACTATCGTCGATAAAATCGCGGGTCTCGCTTACGAGCCGGTTAATGAAATCATCGCTAATGGAGAAAAGTATATCCTGGAAGCAGAAACAGACTTTAACGGAAGGCCTCTGGCGGGGGGTGGTGGAGACTTCCTTGCCCGGTATCCCGGCAAGGCAAGGAGTGGACTCGCCGAAGCGGAAAACTTCCTCCGGGAAGGAGTTACACTTACCGGGGATTTCCTTGAGGACCTTTTTCAGGAGCCTGATGAGATAAAAAGTTCAATGAAAATTGTTTCCCGGATTGGAGAGGGGCGGGCCCTTCTAACAACTCTTCGTGACCTTTTAACCCTGATCGGTCCCTTGATGGTAAAGGCCAATGACCTTTTCCTTGAAGCCCGGTTAGCCCGGCAGGAGGGGGATGACCGGCTTGGAGAGGCGGAATTCCGTCTTGACCGGGGGCAGTATGACAGGTCTTTCGATTTGCTGCAGGAGGCCGCGGAAAAGTATGACGATTCCCTGACCCTGGAATATGATCAGGTTACCCTGGAAAAACGAAACGAAAGAATACCGCTTCTCGAAGAGAAGATCAGAGAGGGGTTGAAAAACATCGTTGTCATTGAGGTCCGGCGCTTCATTGATGAGTCCCGGACCCTCTTTTCCCAGCAGGATTTCCAACAGGCAAGCCTTGTCATCGCTCAAGCATCATCCCGGTGGGAGAATGCTTTTCCAACACAGGAAAACAGTGAAATTGAGGGTTTGAAACAAACCATTCAAACCGCGGTTGAGGTTAAATCGGGCAGGACCCTCGATCCGAAAGACGCGATGTACACGGAGATGACCCAG
>JAGLYY010000084.1 GCA_023131935.1 Spirochaetales bacterium
TCCAGCTGAATCAACCTGGAAATGAGCGGGAAGCTTACATCGCCCTCACCGATCTTGCTGCTATTTATCCCGATTACCCGGGGTTACAAGAGGCTATTCTGACAGCGGAGTACCGGACTGGAATCAAGGAACCGCCTCCCGATTCCGCTAAACTTGTGGAGGCCGCGAAACTTATCAAACAAGCCGGGGATTTTTATCAGGATCATCCGGAGCAATATCTGACAGCTATCGATCTCTTAAACGATGCTATCAAACTGGATCCGATGAACGCGGAAGCCGGAAGATTAAAAGACAGTATACTGATCAGCTCCGGAGAAACAGCTTCGGTAGTGATGTCCAACGAAGATAAAAAGCTTTTTGATAAAGCAATAGAAGCATATCAGAAGGGGAATTTGACAATCGCGAAAGTTCTGGTAGACCAGCTTCTTACGAAATCGGAAAACCGGAATAATGTGAAAATCCTCAGTTTAAAAACAGATATAGAGGCTGAATTATAATGCGGAGAGGGGTTCTTTTATCTATCATTTTTTTACTGGGACTCACCATCAGCTCCTTCGCCCAGACTTTCTACTGGGAAGAACCGGAAGTACTCGTGCCCGAAGGTGTTTCCTTCAGCAGCACCGCTTTGACCGGGGATTTCGCCGTCGTTTTCTGGCAGGAAAGCAGGAAAATTGATCAACACATCAGTGAAATCACCCTGTCTCTCCGCGCTACCCTAGACGGAAGGTCCTGGGAAGAGCACCAACAGGTCCTCGGCCCTTTTCATTTCAGCGGTAAAGAGGTTTCTATTTTCAGCTTCCAGATCAATCAAAGGGGGGAGCTCCTGGTTGCCGTAGTGGTAGAAAACCGGATCGAGATCTACCACTCCCGGGACCGGGGGATGAGCTTTTCCCTGCTTTCCCGAAACGAATTTTCCGAGACCATTGCCGCCCCGAAACTTCGTCTGAAAGATGATGGCGGATACATCCTTTTTATCGGAAAAGGTTCTGCCGCGGAGGAAGGGGAGCGGGATTACCGGTTCCTCTCTACCTACTATTCACTGTCGTCAAGCGGCCGTGATTGGTTACCCTTCCAGCCCCTGGCCGATGAAGCAGGTCTTGAATTGAACTACCTTCCCGCCTCTATCAGTTACCGGGGAAGGGAAATTGTTATTTTTCAGGTTTTTCATGAAGGGCGTTACCAGTTATATCGGAAGATAAGCGCTGATGGAGGCAAAACCTGGGGCATGCCGGAGGCCCTTACCGATTCCTCGGATGGTTACGATAATCAGCGCCCCTATCTGAAAACCGGAGACGGGCAACTCTTTCTCACCTGGGAAAGAGGGCTCCCCGGAATTAGTCACCAGGTTTTTTTCGCCGCTCTGGACGATGACGTTAACCCTCCGGCCCCTGGGGATGTGGAGCAGGTATCCTCCGGTTTTCGGGTTTGTCAGTTTCCACAAATCATTTATTTCAATGGTGAGTTGTCTATCCTCTGGTTTGATAACCGCGATGGTCCTGACAGCATTATCATTGCCCGGCGTGATGGCAGATTCTGGGATGATGAGGATATTTCCGGACGGACGGGAAATTCCTCCTTCGGCCGGCCTCTCATAATCGATGGGAATCTTCACATTCTCTGGGAGAATGAATCTAACGACGTTAGCAGGTTGGTTTTCCTTGCTCCTGACGCATCCGTGCCCCCCCCCGCGATTATTCCAGTCGATTTTTCCGCCGGCGGGAGATCAAAACAGGAGAAATACTCATTCAGATGGACCGAACCAGTTGACTCATCAGGTATCCGGGGATTTTCTTACAGTCTGGACAGGAATCCTGATGGAGTACCTCGGGAGAAGGTCGAAAAAACCAGGGATGACCGTGAACATAGTGAATTTGTTACCGGTGAAGGGCAATGGTATTTCCATGTACGGGCCCAGGATTACGCGGGAAACTGGTCGGAACCGGCAACGGCAGCCTTCTATCGGGATACCACTCCCCCGGGAACTATTCAGTTTAATGATCCGGAGCTGGATGAAGAGGGATACCTGGCCGCGAATACCTATGCCCTCACATGGGACCCACCTACGGATGCCGATGTCGCGGGTTACTCCTATAAGTGGCAATATCTCGGACCTTCCGATAGTTCCCTGGAGGATCCCGCGTCCCTTCCGGCCCTCCCTTCGAGGCTCCTTTCATCATCGCCCGGGTTCTCTTTCCGGAACGAAGACAACGGCCTCTGGGCCTTTTCGGTCGCCGCGATTGATACTGTAGGCAATATTGGGGACACGGTTACACAATTCCTGCGGATGAACAAATATATCCCCGTAACTTACATCACCATGATTAACGCCCCGAAAGATGATCTTGGAAGAACAGCTCTCCGAATTACCGGCCGCGGGTTTTCAGAGGGGGGATTCATCCAGGAGGTAATTTTTGATGTGGATGGGAAGGAGCCTTACGATTATATATTCCCCTTTGCCTCGAAGCAGTATGAGGTACTCTCGGACAGAATCATCGCCGGCCCGGTGGTTGAGGATATACAGGAGGGGGACTACTTTATCGGACTTATCCATCCCGTCAGGGGGACCTACTTTACCAGGGATACCCTCCGGTTCGAACCCGCCGGGACGATAAAGTTTGGTGATTTCACTGTCCTTGAACCGACAAGGTGGTTTCCGGTTCCCGGGAATATACTCAGGATCTCCTTTAACAATGTCCTCCTGGGGATGATCCTGCTTCTTCTGGTGATTGTTCTTATTGTGAGCATTTTCCGTATCACAGCTATTGTCCGGGAGGGAATTTTCCTGCGTAGGGAGGTCCACTCCCTTATTACCGGTGAAGTTCCGGTATCTCCCCGTGAAAGAGAAAGAAGGATTAGAGAGATGAAAAAGAAAGGTATGGGTTTGAGAATTAAATTCGCCCTCTTTGTTACTCTTCTGGTATTTACCGTTGTTCTCCTTTTAAGTATTCCCCTTGGGGTTTATATGATCAGTACCCAGCAGCGAAATCTCGCTAATGGCCTGAAGGAACGTACCGAGGTGCTTCTGGACAGCGTATCTACCGGAGCAAGAAACTTCCTGCGTACCAACGATATCATTGAATTGGGACGACTCTCCGACCAGGGAGAATCCTTCGAGGATGTTACCTTTGTTACTGTCACCGGGAAAACACCCCAGGACCAGGAAAATGCCGATTACATTTGGGGTACTTCTGATGACCGGATTAGTGAAAAAATCGACACTCCTGAGTATTATCCCGGCTCTTCCCGTCTATTCGATGATGTTACCCCTTTCATTCCGGAAATAAGCGAAAAAATCGAAAAAAGCGGTTTCGAAGAAGCGGGTGCATTAGTTGCCCGGATTCAGGAACTCCAGGTCCTGATCACTCCTCTCGCAAGGAAGGTTGCCCTGGAAACTGCGACGGCCATTGAAAAAGAACAGTATGATGTCCTGCAGGATGAGTTGAGCACCGATAGGGACAATCTGAATGAGAAACTCCGGAAAATCGGAGATATAAAATTGAGCGAACCGGCTTTTAAAGTCGAAGAAATGAATTCCGCGATCACCGAATATACCTTCTTCAAACCTGTTGTCTACCGTCAGACCACCGGTACCGGCACTACATATTACCAGGGGGTGGTCCGAATTGGAATTACCACTGAAAATATCTGGAATGAAATCAAAAGAAGCAGAACGAACCTGATCCTGATTAACGGCGGCTTTGCTTTTGTTGCCCTTCTCATTGGTATTATAGGCGCACTGGTCCTGGCAGCAATCATCATCCGTCCAATAACCCTGCTCGTCCAGGGGGTGGAGGTGATCCGGGATATAACCGATCAGGAAGATCTGAAATCCCATATTATTAAAGTGGACACAGGAGATGAGATCGCGGAACTCGCGGATGTGGTAAACCAAATGACCCAGGGCCTGGTAAATGCTGCCATCGCGAACAAGGACCTCACTGTTGGTAAAGAGGTGCAGAAGATGTTTATTCCCCTGGAAAAGGACCCTTCCGGGCGAAAGCTGACTACCGGTATTGAGGAAGCTGGCGGGGCCTCCTTCTTTGGTTACTACGAAGGGGCAAAGGGGGTTTCCGGGGATTACTTTGCGTATAAAAAGCTTGATGAGAAACATTACGCGATTATCAAATGTGACGTTGCCGGTAAGGGAGTTCCCGCATCCCTGATCATGGTACAGGTTGCCACTATCTTTCTGAATTATTTTCAAGCCTGGTCTTTAAAAGAGGAGGGTATCCATCTCGAGAGGCTTGTATACAGTATGAATGAGCTCATCGAAGAACGGGAATTCAAGGGCAGGTTTGCCGCCCTGACAGTACTCATCATGAACATAGAGAACGGGGCCTGTTACATCTGCAATGCCGGGGATAAACTTATCCATTATTATGATAACAAAGAAAAACGGACGAAGATAAAGGAGCTGCCCGAAGCCCCTGCGGCCGGGGTATTCCCGAATATGCTTGTAGAGATGCAGGCTGGGTTTCAGCAGGTCACCCATGTCCTGAAAAAAGATGATATTCTTTTTCTCTTTACCGACGGAATTGAGGAAGCGAAACGTTACTTTCGGAACCCTGACTTCTCAATTCGCCCGGTTCCCGTGGCTGAGATCGCCGCGAAGGCAGGTGAACAGCCTCCCCCTGGAGGAGAAGACAGCGAAAATACCATGTCGGACGAAGAGCTTGGGATTCCCAGAATCCATGCGATTATTGATGCAGTTCTGAGCCGTTCGGTTTATCGGCTGGAAAAAAACTTCTCTCCTCTCCCTGAAGAGGAGCTCATTTTCGATTTTTCCACCTGTGCAGGTACCGTTGAGGATGTTGTTCTTTCGATGGTTTCGGTAGAAAAGATATTCAGGATCAATCCCGATCCCTCTGCCGGGGTAGAGGACCGGATTACCGTAGACCGGAAGATCGATACATTTCTGAAAGATCACTTCAACCTTTATTCACAGTATTTTGCTAACCCGATTGAAGAAGAGGAGAAAAGTGAGTATATCAAGTTCTCTCATCTTCGGGAGGATGGACAGTACGATGACCTCACGATCCTCTGTATAAAGAAGAACTAGAGGCCTGAATGATGAAAACCGGTGTAACCTACTGCGACAACTGCGGTCTGCCTGTACCTCTGTTTGCAAAACGGTGTCCCCATTGCGGCAGACTCTTCGACGCGGTCAGGTGTCCTGAATGCGGTTTCAACGGTGAGCCCTCCCTGTTTATGAAAGGCTGTCCCTCCTGCGGTTTCCTTACGAATAAGGGAAAGGCAAAAAAAAAGGGCAGGGGAGGGTCGCGGGAGCAGATCTTCCGGAAAACCCTTCCTCCTTTAGTTTACCGGATAACCCTGCTTGTCCTTACCCTCCTGCTTGTTCTTTTTATCTTTATCCTCTATTCAACTATGAGATAAATCAGCCCTATTGAAAGAGCGCCTCGATTTTTTTATGGTAGAGTTTGTTTACCACATTCCGTCTGATTTTCAGGGTATGGGTAAGTTCTTTTCCCACCTCAAAAGCTTCAGGCATAAGGGAAAAACGGAAGATGCGCTCATAATGTTTGAAGCCGCTTTTCTGGTTTACCAGCCCCTGAATTTCATCGTGCACATATTCCTGGATTTCCGGGTTAGTCAGGAGTTCATCCCTGGATATATAACTGATCTCATTTTTCTGCGCGTATTCCTCGATGAGTTCGTAATCGGGAACGATGAACGCGGCCAGGTATTTTTTGTCCTGCCCGAGGACCATTGCCAGCTGTATAACGGGAGACTCACAGAGTTTATCTTCAATGGGGACCGGTTCAATATTTTCTCCGCCCAACAGAACGATAGTTTCTTTTGCCCGGCCAAGGATTTTAATCTCTCCATCAATGGTCATAATGGCAATATCACCGGTGTTAAGCCAGCCATCCTTTAGAACTTCATCGGTGGCGTCCTGCCGTTTGTAGTATCCATCCATTATCTGGGGGGACTTTACGTAAAGAACACCCTTTTTGCCAGGAGGAAGAACGGCGCCCTCTTTATCGAGGACCAGTGTTTCAATATCACGAAGTGGAGGCCCAATGGTGTCGGTAACAGGATGGTCTTTCATACGTGCAGAAATAACCGGACCGGTTTCGGTAAGGCCATATCCTTCGAGGAGCAGTATACCCGCTGCCTGAAAGAAATGGTCGACATAGGAGGGCAGGGCCCCTCCGCCTGAAACACCGGCGATAAAACGGCCGCCGAGCAGTTTTTTCAGCTTACCGAAGACCAGGAGATCTCCAAGGAGTTTTAATGGGGTAAGCAGAATGAGGGGAATAATACTGATAATCTTGTCCAAACTACGGGACCGATGGGAAAAACGGGGGACAAGACCTTTGAAAAGGTTGTTCATCACCGCGTAGGATTCTCCCACTCCCACAAAGAAGGAAAAGAGGACCTTCTTTGCTCCGCCGGCTTTTTTCGCGTTTTTGTAAACAGCGCTCCGGACCCCTTCCCAAATTCTTGGTACAGAGGGCAGCCAGTGGGGCCTGACTTTCCCCATATCAGGGATCATGATAGAACCGATCGGTTTGGAGTAGGCGAGGGTGGCTCCCGCGTTTATAGTGACGTATTCAACCACCCGCTCAAAGGAGTGCCATATCGGTAATACCGACAGTAGAATATGGCCATGGGCAATCGGCACATGCCTATAAATGCGGTCAATCTGGAAATTATAACTGCGATGGGAAAGCATTACCCCCTTTGGTTCTCCGGTTGTTCCGGATGTATAAATAAGGGTGGCAATTTCGTCGGAATTTCCTTTTTCAATCTCATCATCAATGTATTTCTGATCGAAACCTTCCTTTCCGCTTTCCATAATCTCTTGAAAACTGTGGATTTTTATGGAGCCCTTTGATTTTTTCTTTGTCTCTTCAGCGCCATCGTAGAGGATGAGTGCCTTCAAACCGGGCAGTTCCTTCTCTTTGCTGAGGATCTTTTCTGCCTGGGCCTGGTTTTCAGCGATGCTGATGGGACAATCCGCGTGGGCGAGGATGTAAGAGATTTCATCAGCTGTGGAATCGGACCCCCGGGGAACATCGATCCCTCCGAGACTTAAAACAGCAAGGTCGGTGATAAGCCATTCCTTCCGGTTATCAGCGATAATCCCCACATGGGTCCCCCGTTCCACACCAAGTTTGTGTAAACCCCACGCGAAGGTGTCAACCAGCCCGGAAAAATCCTTAAAACTGATGGGTTGGAATTCCCCGGCATCATCTTTAGAGAGGGTTACCGGAGTATCAGGATATTTTGCCACTACAGCTCTATACCGTTTTGGAAAAGTGTCTGGTTTTTGCTCCATTTTCGGCCTCCGGCAAAAGTTTACCCGGGAGAGCCGAAGAAGTCAAATAAGCTTTTTAAAACCGGGGATAAATGTGACGAAAAGCTGTCGAATATCATCCCCTTTGAAAGAATTTCGGGGAAAATGACCGGTTTCTCTTACGTTAACAGCAAGGATTACAAAATCATTATCCCCCATCTCCTCATGAATTTCCTGCATAACAGGCATTTCAACTTTGCAGTAGCCGCACCAGGTCGCCCAGAAGTTCAGGAAGATCACCTTGTCTTGAAGGGAGGAGAGGCTCACCCCTCTGCCATCGAGTTGTTTCAAGGTAAAATCGGGGGCTGGGAAGGGTTCCCTCGCGACCGCGAATCCCTGTTCGAGAAGGTCTTTCTGTGTGGGGGTAGGATTTTCTATCCCTTGAGCAGCGAGTGTGCTTACCGGAAGAACTATGAAAACTAAAAGACTGATAAAAGGTAGTAAGAATCTCGGCATATATGTAACTCCTAATATAGATTGAATATAATGCCCTTCACGCGGGAATTTCAAGCAGGAAAGAGAGGAGAAGCACTGAAAAATTATATAAGCCATGAGCGATGGCAATTTCGTTCAGAGACCGGCCTTTAAGAAAGCGATAAGAGAGAGTAAACCCTATGATCATTGATCCTATGGCGCCGGGCAGTCCCTGATAGAGATGGCCAATGGTGAACAGGGCTGTGCTGATGGCTACTGTCGGAAGGTCCTTCCATCCCAACCGTTTCAGGGTGGTAATGAGGTAACTTCGGAAGTAAAGCTCCTCAAGATATCCTGTTCCCATGGATGCAAGGAAAACAAGGGGAATAATCCATCCCTTTGTAACGGACCACCTGACCGGATTCGGGGGAACTTCCGGCGCAAAAAAGGTAATGATGATAATAAAGGGGAGCAAACAGAGCCAGATGAGTCCCGAAGAGAGGATACCTTTGATAAAATCGGTAAATCGCAAGGGAGAAATTCCAAATTCTTGTGGACTACTATCCCCTTTTATGCCGATAAGATAGCGAAGAAGTAGAATTTGAGGGAGAACCAGAAGAAGATATCGGGCTATCAGGAGGGGATCGTCAAAAAGAGCGGCATTTATACCCTCCGCCTGGCCGAGATATCCGGGAAGAAAGAACACGAGGAAGATGAGAAGTGCTTCGACTACATCCCGGCGGTTCTTATCCGGGGGGTCTATGAGATTTTTCAGGAAAAACATAGATACTCTCAGAAAATTTTGTATAATACGGTAATATATTGCGCTGTTGTGGTCAATAACAGGGCGCAGTATTACCTGGTATAATAAAACGTTCTGTAAGGGGAGTATCTGCTGGCTATGGTGTTTGTTTTTGCTGTCGTTGTTTTTATCCTCCTGGTGGCTTTTATTACAATCCTCCGCAAAGCCGGTGGGGGGAAATTCCCCTGGATCCAGTTTTATACGAAGGGTAAGGAATCAGGATTTAACTTTCGTGAAATAAATCTATTGCGCAAGGTCGCCGTCGAGAGTCATCTCGAAAACCCCTCCTCCCTGTTCTGGTCAATAAAGCAGCTTGATCGCTCGATAAAAGGGATGGTCATCAAGTTCAGGGCTGAAGGCCGGGAAGATGTGGACGTCAGCATCCGGTTTCTTGCAAAACTCTTTGATTTTCGCAGACGGGTAGAGATGAATCTTCCAAAATACACAATGGGATTGAAAACCACAAGAAAACTTGCTACTCATCAGCGGCTTAAAATAACCCTTCCCGGCGTAGGGACCTATTCAGCCCAGATTGTGGAAAACCTTCGGAAATATATGGCAATCTCCTATCCCGAGGGCCCGAAGATGCTTCCCGGGTATTCCTGGAGGGGCCAGCGGGTAAGTATCTATTTCTGGCGTGCGGATGACGCGGGATACGTTTTTCAGACAAAAATCCTGGAGGATTTTTTTGAGCAGCAGTATCCGATTCTTCATATTGCCCATTCAGACAACCTGACAAGAAGCCAGAAACGGAATTCCGTCCGGGTGGCCCTCAATAAATCAGCCCTCCTGTTTCCTTTAGGAACGATTTACGATGCGAGTGAGGAGGTAGAAACTTCCCCGGGACTCCGGTGCCGGTTGGTCGATCTTTCAGAGGATGGCGCGGCTATCCTCATCGGCGGCAGGGCAAAGGTGGGGCTTTCGGTGAAGTTTCAGTTTTCCCTCTCATTTACTATTGTAATGAATGGAGTTGTGCGGGGAGTGAGTTTTAATCAAAAGAAAAACCAATCGATTCTCCATATACAGGCCATCCCGCCTCTTCCCAGGACAAGAAATCATATCCTTTCTTACGTGTATAATCTCTTCAATGAACGGGAACAGGTCAGAGGCTTTGTGAGGTTATAATGGCCCGGAGTGATTTATGAAAAGAAAATCGATCACTGCCTTCACTCTCTTTCTCATGTGTGTGTCGATCTCTACAACATTTTCCCAGAATGCCGCTCTTCAGGCATTCCAGCGCAATTTTGCCAGGGGAAGTATCGCCACAAAAATTCAAGTATTGCAGGACGCGGCAGAATTCGAGGAAATGGGACCCCTCTTTGTCAAGGCGGTGGATTTTATTTTTGGCAACGTGGAACAGCTCGGCTTTGACAGCGAAGCACGCCAGCTTTCCATCCTAGCCGTTCGCCTGATTGGAATAACCGGATACTCAGGTGGCGCTCCTTCTCTCTGGCAGCTCTTCCAGGCTGAAGAAGACACCTCCATCCGGGTAGAGATCATGAATACCTTTGGGCAGATCGCGAAAGGAGATCTCAGAACTATCTCATTGATCAACTCCTGGCTTTCCAGTCAGAATTCTCTTTTCCGCGGTGGTGGTGAACGGGTTGACAGACAGGTTGTCGCGGAAGCTATTATGACTCTTGGAAAACTTGGGGACGCTTCCTCCTTTCCCGTGGTTTTTACCTCCGGGGCTATTGGATATTCCGGTGATATCACTGAAAAATCCAGGACCACCCTCGATAAAATAGAGGGCGATTACTCGGAGATGATGAGCAGAGTAATCCGGGAGAGTCATACTTCAGATAAGGCAGAAGCGATAAAAACTGCCATGCGGAAAGAGGGGCTTACCGATGAAGATCGGGGTAAAATTGCCGGGACAGCATTAGAGGTCGGGCTTTATACCTCGGTATCGGAGTTGGAAGAAACCAATCTTTTACGGGAACTCAGGTACGAGGCAATCAGGATTATTACCGCAATCCACTGGACCCAGGCAGAACGTTTTGTCATTGAGCATTTCAATCAGGTAGTATTAAGCTATGACCGGGGACAACATGGCAACATTCCGGTTGTTGAAGCGATCTACGCCCTCGGTGCCATGGAAAGCCATGAAGCAGCAATCCGACTTACCCAGTATTTAGAATTGATGAACTCTTACACGGAAAATGGGCAGGCCGTAGATGAACAGATCATACTCTCAACTATTGAGAGCCTCGGGATCCTCGGAGACCAGGCAGCTTTCGATTATCTCCTTTATACGGGGTATCTCGATTACTCTGATAGGATAAAGAAAGCGGCAAGGGAGTCTCTGAACAATCTTCAACGGCGATAGGGCAGCCCTCCTTCAAAGGGAGGCCCCCTTTTAAAAGTATCTCCTGTTTATGCGGCCTGTACCTGCCAACAATGTGTGTTCTCTATTTTTTCTCCGTTCCTCCGGGGATTCTGTGCCTCCTCTCTCTTGTCCTGGCGGGAGTGGGGATTTCTCTCCATTCGTATAAGAGTTTTCCGGGGAAGGTGCTCATTTCACTGTCAATTGGAGTGTTTTTTGCCGCGACAGCCCTATTGCGGCTGGAGTACGAAGAACCTTATACCGGGATTCCCTTGGACCGGGTATCGGGTTTCTCTGGAATTGTTCTCACCGATGCTCGTCCCTGCGGAGGTGGACTCTACAGAATGACCCTAAGACTTAAAAGGGTATATGGGAGCAAAGAAGAGTCAGCCAACGCAAGGGGTATCATGACCCTCTTTGTGAGGAACAGGCCGGGAGTTCGGTGGGGAATGGACCTTACCGTCGAAGCTCCATTGATTGAGTCTGGGGAAAAGCAACGTACAGCCTGGGCCGGAATTGAAGAGATCGATATTAACGGTTGGGCCAATCCGGTTGTAAGGATACGGTCCCAGGTCCTTTTATTCATCGAAAAAAAAATCAGCAGCCTGGGTAAAGACCCGGGAGACCTGTTTATTGCCCTTTTTTTGGGGATTCAGGACCCGGATTCCCCCCTGAGGAAGCAGTTCCGGGAGGCCGGGGCAGCCCATGTTCTTGCCCTCTCCGGAATGCACCTTGGCATAATCACCGGGCTCATCCTCATTGCCTTGAAACCATTCACCGGGAAACGGGCTGCATTGCTTATCTCCTGTCCTGTGGTAGTTGCTTATCTGGTTTTAGCGGGATTAAGGCCTTCACTTACCCGTGCCGCTGTGACCTATCTGCTTTGGGGGTGCTGTTATCTTTCCGGGAGGCGCCCCCGGGGGATTTTCCTCCTCTGTTTTACCTTCCTTTTACTTGGGACTTTCAACCCCCGGGATGCCGGGAGTCTCTCATTCAAGCTCTCATTTCTTGCTCTCGGGGGGATCCTGCTTCCCGGACAGGAGCTCTTCCTGCTTTTAAGAAGCAAAGCGCCCAACTGGCTTAGCGGCCCGCTGGCTGCTTCTTTTGGCGCACAGATTGCAACCGCCCCCCTTCTCACAGCAACCTTCGGGGTCCTCTACCCTGTAGGACTTGTTTCCGGATTGATACTTGCCCCTCTTATTTGCTTTTACCTCTGGGTGGGGATAGGATCACTTTTTTTTCTCAATCTTCCGGGGCTCTCATTTTATTTAAGAGAGGCTTTGGCCGCTCTCCATCAGGTTATCTGTTTTACCGTTCAGGTTACTTCAAAGATTCCGCCGGTATACTGGGAATCAACCCTTCAGGCAGCTCTCCTTGCCGCGGGATTAACCTTTCTGTTACTATCGCGAAGGTGGAGGCGGCGATGAATTACGATTCTAAAAGGGCTATAACTGAAATGCTTGAGTCCCGCGGGCTTTCCATGCAGAAACGGTTTGGACAGAATTTTCTCATCTCTCCAGGTGCCCGGAACAAGATTCTTTCACTCCTGGGAGCGGAGAGGGAAGATTTTATCTGGGAAATCGGCCCAGGTATAGGGGCGATGACCCACATGCTCCTTGGGAACATCAAGGGGCTTGCGGTTTTTGAAATCGACTATGGTTTTATCTCTTACCTGCGTGATACCTTTGGGGAGCGGCCTGAATTTTCCATAATCGAAGGGGATTTCCTGAAAACCTGGAAGGCCGCCTGGCAGGAAGGCCCAAAACCTGACAGGGTCCTTGGAAACCTCCCCTACAATTGTGCCTCCCGGATTATCGCGGCCTTCATCGAGGCAAACGCCCTGCCCAGGCGGATGGTGTTTACCATCCAGAAAGAGGTGGCCCAGAGGATGACAGCAGGACCGGGAGAAAAAGCTTATTCCTCCTTCTCTCTGCTATGCCAGTTTGCGTGCGATATTAGAAACTGCGGCGATATTAAACCCGGATCTTTCTATCCCGTGCCGGAAGTGGTATCAACTATTGTTTCACTGGAGCCCCATGACCGTTTCGCCGGGGTAAATCGAAAGTTGTATTTTACTCTTATTCAGAGCCTCTTTGCTTCCCGGCGTAAAACAATAAGGAACAATCTCAGGATAAGCTCCCTCGCCGGGATTTATGGAAAAGCGGAACTTCTTAAAGTCTTCGAAAGCCTTGGAATTGATCCGGGGCGGCGGGGAGAAAGCCTCGATCTGTCTACCGTTGCTGCAATTGCCCGGGCTATCGCGAAACTTTAGAACCTGGTTGTTTGCTTTCCAAATTTCCTTACATATACTTTATATCAGAACTTCGGAGGAACGAATATGAAACAGATGCTTATTGCCCTGGCAGTTGCGGCGATTTTAATGGGCTGCGCGACGGGCCCTTCAAAAACAGCAGTTGAAAAAGTTTCCGAATCCAGGGACCATGCTGAGAAACCGGTTGAATGGGTAACTGTCATTGAGAAAGTTCCCTATATCTTGACAGTAACATCTTTCTACGGCAGGGATTATCTCGATGAATACCGGAAATATACCTATGACGGTACCCGGTTAACTATGGTTGAGCTGTTTGATAATGAGCACACTCTTCTTGAAAAAACTGTCTATTCCGGGCCAAAAGAGGAGAGGGAAGCAGCGGTTTTCGATAAAGAGGGGCATCTCCAATCCTCGCGGGTTCTTATGTATGACGCGATGGGCAATCTGACAGAAAAGTCTATCTTTGACGCGGAGGAAGTTCTTCAAACTATTTCCCGGTATGAATATGACGAAGCGGGAAACAGGATAAAATGGAGTGTTTTCGGCGGCGAAGAGGAGCTTTTATCCTTTACAAAGTGTATTCTCCAAGAGGGAAAAATATCACGGATTGATAATTTTAACCCGGGAGGTACCCTTGAAGATTATTTTATTTACGAGTACAATGCCGCCGGTAATCCGGTAAAATTCTCCTATTTTACTGCCGATGATACCCTTGTTGATTTCACCACATGGGAATACGAAGGTAACCTGGCAGTTCTTAAAAAGTACCACCGAAAAAACGGATCGATTATCCGGCAGGAATCCTTTGAGTACGATCAGGAGGGCAGCCTGATACGTCTGAACTACCTCGATGCTGCCGGGAATCAACGGGAGTATCTACTAAACGAATGGATGTACAGGGAAGTAGAGAAGAAGGTACGCAAATAATCGGAAAATGGAGTGTTAGAAAATGAAGAAAAGAATAATTTTAACGGGGCTTCTGGCTTTCTTCATAACTGTTACGGTATCTTCCAATGAAGTTTCCGCGGTCTGGACCCGGTTGTACAGACGGGCCCGGACAATTGAACATAAGTATTCGATCATGATGAACATCGTAGAGCAGGATAACAGAGAGTTCACACCCCTTCTGACCGAAGCTCTGGATGAATTATTCCGCACCAGGGGAAATGTGACCAGCCTTCTTGAAGCGCGACGGTTCGACGAACTCATGCGGGTAATAGTAAAAGAGCTTGGGGAGCTGAAGACGAGGGATTCCGCTGACCTTGTTTTCCGTCTTATGCGGGCAACCGAAGATCCTCTTCTTAAAGCTGAAGCACTTGTAACCCTGGGAAAACTTCGGGCCGTAGATTATCTTGGGGAAATTGTCTTGATACTCCGGAACCTGAACTTCAACTTTATCCCTGGGGAAGGGGACAGGGCCAACGAAATTATCGCCTATGGGGCGATAATCGCCCTCGAAAAGATGAAGGAACCTGAGGGATTTGAGCAACTATTCTTCGCCTCCATGGGATGGTATTCCCCGGGAAGCCAGGTAAGGAAACGGGCGAAACTGGCAATGGTTACCATAGTGGATGATCCCAGCGATCTTCTTATCGGAATCATGAGCCGGGAATCTTCGTTTGCTATTAAACTTGCGGTCCTCGAAGCGGAGGACCGTTCTACTGCTTCCGATGAAGGCAAGCTCCGGGTCGCGAAGCTTGCTCTCTCCGAGGGTCTTGTTCATAAAACCTCAGACGCAGTGGAGAATCGTTTTCTCAGTCGTCTAAGGCTTTTTTCCTGTGAGATGATGAGGGATTATAAATTCGATGATGATGAAGCTATTGAGCTACTCGAAGAAGTGTTCTATAAAGATTTCGAAATCAATGAGGTCCTCACTGCACTTGAAGCCCTCGGATCAAACTCCGGAGATGTTTCTGCCACCGCTCTGGCAAAAATCTTGAAATTCCAGAACGACAGGCAGTCCCACGGATTGACTGCAGAAGACTATCGGGTTGTGAAGGGGACAATCCATGCACTGGGAAATACGAAGAACCCTATCGGTTTCGAAGAACTGACCCGGGTTGAATATTCAGACTGGGTTGGTGAGGTAATCCGGGAAGCAAAGGCAGCGCTTGAAATGCTGAACAACTGAGGAAGATAGACTGTAGGTAGATAGGCTGTAGGCTGTTAGGCT
>JAGLYY010000085.1 GCA_023131935.1 Spirochaetales bacterium
GCCAAATCAAGATAAGCCGAGACGATCTGATTCAGTTCCTTGATGTGGGCTTCACTCAGGTAGTTTTTCGCAACAGCAATATCGGATTTTAAAATTTTACCATCCGGCGCATGTTTCCAGTTGGTCAGGCCCATGTAAATTTTAGTTGCATCTGCTGAATCATAAATAATTTCAGCGGCCGTTTTCCCGGTTATTGCCCAATGCAGCTTGTTTTGTACTGTGGCGAAAAACTCTTTGGTAATAGGCGCGTTTTTATCATAATCAGCGGAGAGGGTGTATATATCGGTAATTTTTTGATAAAAGCGTCGCTCACTGGCCCGGATTTCCCGAATACGCTCCAACAGTTCGTCAAAATAATCTTTACCGAAAACCTGCTTGCCCTGCTTGAGCCGTTCATCATCCAGAACAAATCCTTTGATGATGAATTCTTTCAGGGTTCTGGTGGCCCAGATACGAAACTGCGTGGCCTGGTAGGAGTTGACGCGGTAGCCGACAGATATGATAACATCGAGGTTGTAAAATTTGATGGGTTTATCCGAATGACTAAAGTGCATTTTTTGCACATTGCTTTTTTCTTCCAGTTCACCACTGGCAAAAATATTTTTCAGATGCTTGGTGATGACGCTCCTTTCTTTGCCAAAAAGCTCGCCAATAGCCTTTTGCGTCAGTAAACCATTCCGTCTTTTAGAAATACTTCGATATTTACTTGTCCGTCGTTTCTTGTGTAAAAAATGTTCAAGAAGTTCAATAGCGAATTGTTCTATTACGTATTCGGTGATTTCGATCATAATGTTATATTTATTGCCTGACTACCCCTATCAGATAAATCTTTATATGTTAAAACCTCGATACCATGCAATGCGTGATTCATCTTTCTTAATCCTTCTTTTTTGTCACCGTCCCAACCAGCACTATTACCAATCAGAATATATGCACGCGGTTTTAATAAACTAATTTCATAACCATATTCAGCTTTTACATTTTTTTCAATTTCGAGACGTAAACGATCGATTTCGCCTAAATAATTTACAACCTGACCAATAGCAATATTTGTTTCTGCTGCCCATTTCCAGGAACCAGAATGACTTGTATCCTTATTAATTACTTCGTTATCAGGCAACTTAATTTCTAAAACATCAACAAACCCATCTAGTGTTGGAAATAAATAGTCTGGCATTATTCCTGTGATATTAATTTTTGTTTTCTCAATTGGTTTTTTATAATTCACCCCGAACAACCAATTATTTTAATAAATCCATTTTTGCCAAGAATCATCACCTATGGTTTCTAAATAACCACCTGCTAGTAATCTTGCATCCAGATCTTCGACTATCTTCCGTTTAGCGCTTTGTATCCTCGCATAAGACAATTTTGTTATCAGTGAAGGATTTAATTCTGCAAGATTTTCCCATACTTCCCTATCATAACCAGCAGCTATAATTTTCTTGATATAGGCAACTCTATTCTCATCAGTAATAATAACTGCGTCAGGATCAACTACTGCATATGCATTCTCACCATATTCTACCCCATACTGTTTTAATATTTCGGCAAGTTTAGATATTGCCATGTAAAGTTTTTTTACAGCATCTGTGCTAACATCAATATTGATGGATTCTTTTTTACCTAATGTTCTAATATCTATAGCTTCATCTGGAACCCAAACATCATTGTTAGATTCTCTACGTTGCCTGATAATCCTTCCCCTTATTCCATTATCGTGTATCTGTGCGTGAAACACCAAACGAGACATCGGTTCCTCAGAAAGAATGAAATCTTCTGATACATCTGCTATTCCACGTCCAATACTTTCCGTTCTAATTATTTTACTCATACTTCAACCCTCACTTCCCCGCTCATCACTTTGGGTAATAGTGTATCACGCAATTTTTCAAGGAATTCGATAACAAATTTTTCTATTGTGTTTTCTGTAATCTTGTTCATTACTACATATACCCCTTAAATAATTCAATTTCTGTAACTTCAATTACCGGAGTAGTTTCATCTAATACTTCGCTGCAAATTATTTTCTCAGGGTTTATTATTTCTTTAAGACTATCTACCAACCAATCTGAATTCCAAATTATAGCATCCTGCCCAAAAACAATATTGCACAAATTTTCGTTATATTTGATTTGGTCATCAAGTTTCAAAGTTATCCGCTGGAGCCATAGTTCCAAGTGGCCAGTATTGGGTATTTTTTCGAAACGTTTTCTTATTTTTTCAATAATACTAAGTTTTTCCGAATCTTCTTTCAATAAGCTAATAAGCTTACTGAGTATTGCTGAAGCTATTGAGTATGTTCTAGGATTTTTTAATGCAATATCGGTAATAATACTGACTAATACACCTAAGTTTTCTTGATCTTTCTTTATCCTGTTTATTCGTTTTAAAAAATCATTTAGGGCAATGATTAGGCTACCAGAGTTAGGATATTTCTGAGAAAGTGAGTGAATGACTATCAGGTATTTTTGTAAATTCTTTATAAATTTATCATGATTTATCCAATAACGCTTATCCTCCTTTAAAGAATCCTGCACCACATCATTCGAAGAAGACGTCTTTTGTGGATTCAGTTTCATACCTAAATCTATCAATACTTCTGAAATAGCTTTTAAAATCAATTCACCACCCTGTGGATTATTAACAAATACCCTATAATCATCTCGATATCGGATTACTTGGAAGTCTTCAATTGAACTTCCGATCTTTTCAGAGAGTTGCAAGTCAGCGTATCCCAAGACTATTTCTGCAATAAAATCCATCAAGGCACTTCCCTGTGGAATACCATTGGTCTGGCCAAAGGACATATCTTGTAAATGTCTATCAATCACATTTCCAATTAGATCTTTAACATCGCGTTTTTTCTTGGCCTCATTTTTCCCGTGCAATGCCCATGCGACAAAGTGTGTATAAAGTGATTCATAGCAACCTGTAATATCTGTGTGTAGTAGATATTGGTAATCTAAAGATAACTCTATAGATTTTTGTTCTACTTCATGCCACCATTGAATGATCATAGCAGCCTTATCAGAATTTTCAGTACCAGATCGAACTGGTAAACTCATACATTGAATTCTTGAATCATCGTCAAATTCAGAAAAACGTTCTGAGATAGTTATCCAATTATCTTCTTCTGTAATTTTATGAACCAATGATACGTACAGGGCTGGATGAATAAGCTGGAAAGGTCTCCAAGCATATTTTCCGTCCTTATTATTAAGTAATTTATAGTTTACATCATCATAGTTTCTGGGTGAGTCAGAACATTGCTTTTCGTTACCATGGTTGTCAATTTGTACTTCGCCGTTTTCGTTCAACTTAGGAATCTGAATGTAAAAATCACTTAAATTCTTACCTTCAAGTTCTCTTGATACGTCTACAATAAGTTGATCAAATATAAAATATTTGGGCAAATCAAATTCGCAATAACTCTTGCCTTTTATTAAAAAATTTCTTGCCTCGGAAGATGATAAATCAAGGATGCTTTTTTTGTCTTATTTTTTTTCTCAGAGAGTGTTCTATACTCTTCTTCCATCTTAGGGACTTCCATTATAATCAACCCTCACTTCCCCGCTCATCAGTTTGGGCAATAGTGTATCCTGCAGTTTTTCAAGGGTGCGAATTTGCTTATAATTCAATTCCATTTTACTTGTTATTTTTATTAACTGCTCATCAAATATTTTTTGCTTTTCTTTTGTGGGTATAGGTATCAGCATTGATAATAAATGTGGTATTTTGATACTTGGCTGAACTCCACCAATATCAAGTTGCATTATTTGTTTTTGAGAAAATTTCAAAAATTGATAAAGGTAGAAAGGTGATATTGCACTTGGCGATAAAGCAATGACATTCTGTGCAATACTTCCTTTCTCTATTAAGAACATTGAAATTTCACCAATACTGCCTACTGTTGATAGTAAAATATCAAATTTCTTTGGATGACCTCTGAACCATGTTTTAAAGGTTTCCTCAAGAACATATTTTCTAATTACCGAATAATTTACAATTCGAGTATCACCAACCAAAGCATTAACTTCTATAACTGGATATTCTGTTGATATATTCTGGTATGGAGGAGTTCTACCCCTGTTATCAATAACTGAAACTAAACCTTTTAGTTGTTCAAAATTCATTTTATTAAAGTCCTCCACAAACCACTGTCTGAAAAGCGTTTCTGCTATGGCTTCGAGGGTTTTGTTTTGTCGGTGGAGCAGGCCTATTTTGTCGTCGAGACTGGAGAGGACTGAGGCGATAGCGCGCTGTTCAGGGAGAGGGGGAAGAATGATATTAACATTCCCCAAATCCGTCCGATTTATTGAACCAAAAACAGTTCCTCCTTCAGAATTTAGAATTTCTCGTTTCAAATAATGAAGTAAATAATAAAGAAATATATTCCCCCCATTTAAAGCATTTAAAGAAGCTAGCCCTCTACCAATGCAAATCTTTTGATTAGCAATATTAATATCTCCAACAGGAGCACGGACGCTAAACAATATTTCACTTGAATTAGCAATCTTCTTTGGTTCAGAACAATATGTGTCAATAGACGGATATCTTACACCAAAAGTCCTATTCCCCTGTAAAAATGGAAGTCCAATACCTTCATTATTATAGTATTCAGACTTTGGCGATTGCCCCATATTTATTGAAGCAAATTCCTTTAATTTTATTTCCTTCCACTCACCCATCACTTCATCCCCTTTAATCTCGTAAGCATGGCCACGCCCTGTTCGGTAAAAGCGTACGGAGGTCTTCTTGACCCCATTCTGTCCTCATTGGACATCACAATCTGTGATTTCCAATTCGAAAATTCTTCATCATTAAGCTGAAAGCAATCTTCATCAGGAAGACGTTCACTATTTCGTTTTACAGCTTGATTAAGGACTCTGGTTTCTACATCGTAAAGTGATGCCAGATCACGGTCAATCATTACTTGTAAACCACGAATGGTATCCAATTCTGCTTCGAATCTCTTCATGTTTAATTAATTCACTTCCGCTCATACCAACTTCACCTTTTTCCAGCCTTCGGGTACGTTGTTGTGATTTATAGTCACTATCGTATTGTTTGCGTTCTCACTTTTCATTTTATCACTTCCCAGTGTCCGCCTTTGTCGGGGCCGATGCGCTTTATTTTGCCTTCTTTTTTGAGTCTTGATATTTGCCATTCTACTCCTTTTGGTGAAATTCCTACAATTTCCGCCAGTTTATTTATCGTAATATATGGTGTTGCTTTTAAA
>JAGLYY010000086.1 GCA_023131935.1 Spirochaetales bacterium
TTTGAAGTCCTTGCAAAAGACGCGTTAAAGCGAACAGCCGAAATTACTATCGAGGTCGATACCAGCACCCTGAAAAATGTTTGGGTAAACGATGATCACCCTTCGGAAAACTTTCATCCCCCTCTCCGTGTCAAGGGAACATTCCGGTATGATGAAGAAACCGGAGAGGCCTTCTCCGGAGGCAGTTGGCCCACGTACGATATGAGAGATGATGGTAAAGAGGGTGACAGGGAAGCTGATGACGGTATCTGGACTATCCGCTTTAACTTCGAAAAAACCGATACCAAAGTATATTTCGCCTTCGATGACACATCGGAATACCGGGTGGAATTTGAAAGCGGCGTTGCCTGGAGAATGAAAATCGCCTGGATCGATCTGGATGAGTATACCGATGATAACTTCAACCCGGCCTTTATCCCTGATAAGGATAAAGTTATCAGATGGACAAAAGAGATGGCCGAAGCAGGGAAACTCTACGGTCCCGAATCCGGCCTCGATGATGTCCAGGTAATGGAAGACGAATAAAGAGGAGGAGCCATGAAATCGCGAATAGTTCTTTCAGTTTTAGCTGTTTTACTATTAACGACTGCCTGTCAGCCCCGGCAGGATTCCGAAGAGATGGGGCGTTTCGAAACGAAATATATCTATTCAGATGGTTCCAGTCTCTACCGGAACCCCCAGGAGCCGAGTATCGAGGATCCTGTAACGGTAAAAATCAGAACTAAAAGGAATAATGTTACCCAGGTGGTGCTTCACTATGGTGAAGATTCCTCAGAAATGAAGAAACTCTATTCCGAAGCCGATTTTGATTATTTCTTCGGCGAGATTCCACCTCAGAAGTCCTCTCTGGGTTACTACTTTGAGGTCAGCCAGGGAAAGAAATCGGTTTATTATTCCCGCCGGGGAATCGAGTTAAGACCACCATCAAGCTCCTTCAAATTCAAATTGATACCGGGCTTTGTAGTACCCGATTGGATGAGGGGGGCAGTTCTCTACCAGATCTTCATTGACCGTTTCTACAACGGCGACCCATCCAACGATGTGCTTACAAATGAGTATATGTATGACAACTGGCCGTCGGTGAGGGTTGAAGACTGGAACCAGTATCCCGACAGTACGGTCCCTTACGCTAAGGGCAGTAACCGGACCAGGGAGTTCTACGGAGGAGATATCGAGGGGGTAATTCAGAAACTCGATTACCTCGCGGACCTCGGTATAGATGGGATCTACTTTAACCCTCTCTTTGTGGCACCGTCAAACCACAAGTATGATGCCCAGGATTTTGAGTACATCGATCCGCACATCGGAGTGATCGTGACGGATGGCGGAGAACTGATAAACCCTGAAGATGATCCCTGCTACCAACTCGGGACCTTTGAGAATAGATCGGAGATAAATCAGAATGCTACCCGTTATATCATCAGGACCACTTCTCCGGAAAACCTTGAAGCTTCCAATGCCAAGCTTCGGGAGCTGATTGAGAAAGCCCATGAAAAAGGGATCAGGATCATCCTCGATGGGGTATTCAATCACATAGGGTCCTTCAATAAATGGATGGACCGGGAAGGAATTTATCCCGATTCCCAGGGTCCCGGGGCCTATGAAAGCGCCGATTCTCCCTATAAAGACTATTTTGTCTTTGGCGAGGATTCCTGGCCGAATAATGAATCGTATGAAAGCTGGTGGGGATTTAAAACCCTTCCCAAACTGAATTTCGAAGGAGACAGGACCCTTGTTGATACTATCCTCGGAATAGCCGGAACCTGGGTAGGCCCCGAGTGGAACGCGGATGGCTGGAGGCTCGATGTAGCCGCGGATCTGGGGCATACCCCCGGATACAACCACCAGTTCTGGGAGCTGTTCCGGGAGAGTGTAAAAAGCGCCAATCCTGACGCGGTCATCCTCGCGGAAGTGTACGGAGACTCCTCCGCCTGGCTTCAGGGAGATGAGTGGGACACGGTGATGAACTACGATGCTTTCTTCGAACCGATCGGGTATTACCTCACCGGCCTCGAAAAGCACAGTTACTATTACCGGGACAAGCTCCATAACAACACCGACAATTTTGATCGAGGTTTACGGGAAAAAATGGCGAAGCTCCCATTCAACAGTCTCGAGATCGCCATGAACCAGCTGGACAACCATGATCACTCACGGTTCCTGACAAGAACAAGCGGAATCGTCGATGATACAAGGAGTTCCGCTGATGTCTCATCTCCGGAACAGGCAAATCGTAACCTTAACAAGGGGATCCTCAAAGAGGCAACGGTCCTGCAGATGACACTTCCAGGAGCGCCGACCCTTTACTATGGAGATGAAGCGGGAATCGCGGGATTCACCGATCCGGACTGTAGGCGGACCTATCCCTGGGGACAGGAAGATGAGGAACTCCTCTCCTTCTTCAAAGAGATCATTGAGATCCATAAGAGTTACTCCTCCATCATTACCGGTTCCCTGGTAACGCTGAACGCCAAAAGCAAGGGTATGTATGCTTATGGAAGATGGGATAAAGATAACCGGATAATCGTTGGTATCAACAACAAGGAGCAGGAATCCTGGCTCGAAATCCCCACCTGGCAGATGGGGTTCTCATCGGGAGACCGTGTGGAAATGATCTTCAGGACCGGAGTGGATTTCCATGAACGGCCCAAAGAGACCCTGCGGATAGAAGAGAATAAGATACTGGTGAAAATTCCAGCCTATGGGTCCATCATTCTCGCGTCCGGCAAGGGAGCCCCGGAACCTGAGGCAGTGGTCACCAGCCGGCCCGAGATAAAAGAGGTCAGCCCGCGGCCTAACAGCAGCAAAGCTGCCCCGGGCGATCCAATAGTTATCACCTTTTCTGAACCAATGATTCAACGGGAGATTCTGGATACCTTTTCAATCTCTCCCCGGGTTGAGGGGACCTTCCACTGGAACGGTCCGGTGGTAACCTTTGTACCGGCACAACCCCTTGAATCAGGGACCACTTATACGCTGACTGTTTCTGCAAATATCCGGGGACGGAACGGCAATTTTTATCTGCAGGAAGGAAAGAGTTGGAATTTTACTGTTAAATAAGGAACATATTGATTCAAGGATCATTCTGTACTACAATCTTTCATAGATGGATCGACCCCCACCTTTTCAGCTTGACGTTTTTATCGCGGAGATTGGAGACCGAGACGTCGCTTCAAGTATCCTGATGAAATATCGGGAACA
>JAGLYY010000087.1 GCA_023131935.1 Spirochaetales bacterium
TTTCCCGGGAAGATTCCCCTCAGGGAGGTGCAAGGTTAATAGAAACCATGGAACAGGAGTTCCAGGTCATTTCAAATTTTATTGCTTCGTTCAATGATGAAAAATCATAGGAGAAAATACATTGACTAAAAAAAAGGTACTCTACGCTGAAGATGAATTCACGAACCGCAAGCTCCTCGAAATAAAATTGAAAAGTATGGGTGTCCAGTGCGAGCTTGCCCAGGATGGAGTCAAAGCGCTCGAAATGTTCAAGAATGGGAATTACGACCTCATTATCCTCGACCAATATATGCCGGGGATGAATGGCGATATGGTTGCCAGGGAAATTCGGAAAATCAACCCGGATATACCGCTGATCGCTATTACCAGCGCAGACGGGGAAACGGGAAAACTCAAATCGGCAGGATTTAATGAAATTTTTATTAAACCACTGCGCGGTGAAAGTTACCTGGACAGTATTCGCCAATACCTGTAACCGGCTTGGAGATCGGACTGGTTTTTCTCTATTCTCCATATTATATTTAGTCTCATGATCAGGTTTATGGCTCACGGTAAGATTCTACCTCTGGCAGTGCTGTTTTTCCTGACCCCCCTATTGCCGCTTGCTCAGACACTTGAAGAACTCAGGACCGAAGGGATCACGGTAAGTTTTCCAAAAACCGAGCTGACCCTTAACACAATCACGAGCTTTACCGCTGCTGAGGCGCAGATTTTTACCGCTCTCTTTGAAGGGCTTGTATCGTATCATCCCTTTTCCCTGGAACCGGTCCCCGGTGTAGCGGAAAGGTGGGAGGTCTCTCCCGATGGCAGGAAATACACTTTCTATTTACGGAAAAACGCACGCTATTGGAATGGAGACCAGGTTATTGCCTCCCATTTCCGTGACACATGGTTTACACTCATAGATCCTGATCAGGATGCTCCCTATTCCTTTCTTTTCGATATCATTCTAAACGCGAAGGATTATCGCCTTGGAAAACTAACCGACCCTCTAGAGGTGGGGATCGAAACACCCAATGAGCAAATATTGCGGGTGACCCTCGAGAATCCCGCGTCTCACTTTCTCAAGATTCTCTGTCATCACAGTTTTTCCCCGGTCCATCCCGATCTCCTTAAGGCCACCCGGTGGGATTCCTCCAAAACAGTTCCCGGGAATGGACCTTTTTATATCTTTGAACGGGATTCCGCGAAAATGAAGCTGCTCCGAAATGAGTTGTACTGGGACCGGAAAAGGGTCTACCCGGAGGAACTCACCATCCTTTTTGTCGAAGGCGACAGTGGATACATGGATGATTTCAATGAAGGACAGATTCAATGGTCCACGACTCTCGACAGTTTTGACCAAATAGCCGACAAGAGCACCATAGTAGTAAACCCTATGTTCTCCACCTCTTATTATTTTTTCCGTCAGAGTACCGGACCCTTAAAAGATGACAGAGTCCGCCGTGCCTTGTCCCTGCTTCTCCCCTGGGAAGAGATCCGTTCCCCGGAAATCACACCCGCGACGACCCTCATCCCCAGGATATTCAACTACCCCGAGGTAGAAGGAATCACCAGGGCAAGTCAGGAGGA
>JAGLYY010000088.1 GCA_023131935.1 Spirochaetales bacterium
GCATTAGAACTTCTTTCAGACGCGGGATACCCCGAAGGGAGAGGAATCCACCCTATCACCATCGCTATTCCTGGCGGGGAAAATAGTGTACGGATAAGTTCACTCATTAAATCTGTCTGGGAAAAAACTTTGGAAATCGAGGTCAACATCCGGGAAATTCCCTATCCCGGTTACTACGAAGGAATAAAAGTTCCGGATATCCATCTCGCAACAATTACCTGGATCGGAGATTATGCTGACCCCCTCACCTTCCTCCAGCTTTTCTTAAGCGATAGCAACTTAAACGACGCCATTTATCACAACTACGAGTATGACCAGTTGATAGAACGCTCAATGACTGAAACGGGAGACCATCGCTACAAAACCCTCGCGGAAGCGGAAACTCTGCTCCTGGAGAATGCGGTAGTATTGCCCATAGGTCATCAAACGGCAATAAACCTGGTGAATCATGTTGAAATAAAAGGGTGGTATCCAAACCCCCTGGATATCCACCCCTTTAAATATCTCCGCCGATCGACACCGGAACTTCCCCCGGGGGTAGTAATGCGGTAGAAAACCCTTCACTTTTGGTCCCTTCCGTAAAGCATGTTCATTTCTTTCAGCCGGGAGGAGTGCCATTCGTTCGGTAATCCGGGAAGGTATCGCCAGCTCCAATTCCCTCCTAGGGTTGATGGTGTATTCATCCGCGCGAAAGATTCCAGGTCGAGAATATCCTGCAGAGGGATAATCGCGAATATGGAATGAGAGGCAAAGGCCATCCGGATAAAGTCCCATACAATATCATTATCGTCCCTGGCGAGGTACCGCCGAATCATGTCCTTTTCCCGCTCATTCCGGGACCTGTACCATCCCCTAGTAGTATCATTGTCATGCGTACCGCTATACACTACCGAGTTCCTGTTGTGATTGTGAGGCAGGAAGATATTGTCGGAGTTTATCCCCCCAGACTCCCCTTCATCGAAAGCGAATTGAAGGATCTTCATCCCCGGAAAACCGAACCGGTCCCGCATCTCATGAACATCATTAGTAATTTCCCCTAAGTCCTCGGCAAGGATAGGAAGTTCACCCAGTTCTTTTTTTATAGTCTCAAAGAGCTTCATTCCCGGCGCATGCACCCATTTCCCCTTCACCGCGGTGGGCTCTCCCGCGGGGACCTCCCAGTAAGCAGCAAATCCCCGGAAGTGGTCGATTCGGATGATGTCGACAAGCTCAAGGGTTGCTTTAATCCGTTTAATCCACCAGGCAAACCGGTTCTCCTCCATTACCTCCCAGTTATACAGGGGGTTTCCCCAAAGCTGGCCGGTAGCACTGAAGTAATCCGGAGGGACCCCGGCCACTACAGTGAGCATACCCGTTTCATCAAGGTAAAAAAGATCGCGGTTGGCCCAAACATCCACACTATCGGGGGCAACAAAGATGGGAATATCGCCGATAATCTCAATTCCCCAATTGTTGGCATAATCTCGTAACGCATGCCACTGGGAAAAGAAGAAATATTGAAGGACCTTTTTTATTTCCAACTCTTCAGCAAGCTTCTGTGTCCAGGACCGTACCGCCACAGGCTCTTTCAGAGCGATACCTGTATCCCAGTAGTTGTTCCACATCGCTCCGCCAGCACCCTCTTTCCTCGCTTTTTCATCGAAGTGTTCTTTCACCGCCATGAAAAGAGCATAATCATCCAACCAATCAGCATGTTTCTTGATAAAAGATTGGTAATCCTCTTTTCGCTCTTTTGCGGCCGCCACAAGAAAACGCTTCGCCGCCTTTTTGAGGAGGGGGACCTTCCAGTATTGGACCCAACCATAATCAACATGTTCCACCGGGAAATCGGGAACCATAGCGAGATCGGCGACATCCAGATCACCCGTCCCCACTAATTTATCCAGGTTAACAAGCAGGGGATTCCCCGCGAAAGATGAAAAAGAGGCGTAAGGTGAATCCCCATATCCGGTAGGTCCGAGGGGAAGAACCTGCCAGAGGCTCATACCAGCGTCTTTCATAAAATCGATAAAACGGTAGGCGGCATCACCAAGGTCCCCTATCCCGTGTGGTCCCGGAAAAGAGGTGGGATGCAGGAGAATACCGCTGGCTCGCGTTTGCTTCATATAAATGTTACTCCCTAACAAACCGGGCATACAGACTGAAGCCCCGAAAGGGACTATCAGGGTTGGTCCTATGCCTTATTCTATTCTATTGATATCTTATCGTCCGGAGGGGAGGATCTCGCTCTTTTTCCTGAGTAATGCTCAATTATAACGTAAAACCGCTCTCGAAACACCATCCCGATGACAAGGAAAATTATGCTCAATACAGCAAGAAAAACAACCATGGGCCATCGACTTTCTGCCGCGGCATCACCAAGAAGAGCGCTCCCGAAAATTCCCGGAAACCGCGCGATCATCGAGATTGCCATGAAGGCAAAAAATCGGATAGAAGAGAGACCGGCGATATAACAGAGCGCGTCTTTCGGGAAACCGGGGACAACGAAGAGGAGGAAGAAAGCAAATTGTGCCTTCGGAGAGTAGGTAATAGTATCGAATTTCTCGGTTTGTTTCTTCCCGAAAATCGCGTGAACAAATGGCAGCCCCAGGTATCTTCCGAGACTGAAGTTGAATACCGACCCCGCGATGATGCCAATAAGGGAATAAAGAATCCCCAGCCACACACCAAAAAGATACCCCCCCGCTATTTGAGGGACCCCGCCGGGGATAATAAAGATTACCACCTGGATAATCTGGAGAATAATGAAAATCAGGGGCCCAAAGGGGCCGGCCTGATGAACCCATTCCTCAAAGCGGTTTACAGAAGAAAAAACAGACCAGAGTTCCTCCCGAAATACCAGTACAACCGATACGATACCGATTACCGCTGCCGGAAAGGCAACAGAGTAAAATAGTTTTTGAACCGACCTTCTATCCATATCTAATCCGGAAGTAGTATAATGGTTAGCCATCCCTTTGACTACCTCACCATTTTTTTGTATACTCTGTAACTATGAAATCCACCAAACATAACCACCGCGCAACCCCCTTTAAACTGCATCAGGAGATTGTATACCCCCTTCAAGGTGTTGGGCAAATAACCTCCATCGAAGAGAAATTATTTAAAGGGGAAAATATCCTCTACTATGTGATTTATCTCGAAGTTACAGACATGATCATTATGGTTCCCGTCGGAAAAGCTGAACAGCTGGGAATCAGGGCAATTGTCAGCTCGAGAGAGTCAAAACAGGCACTTAAACTCATAGCTGAAGACCATGAACCAATTACCGCTGACTGGAAGATGCGGTACCAGATGAACCTTGATCTCCTGAAAAGCGGCAGCGTCATGGATATTGCAACGGTTGTTCGAACATTGTATCACCGGAGCAGAATCAAAGAACTTCCTATCCTTGAACGGAAACTTTTTGACAACGCTTTGAAGCTCTTAGTCGATGAGGTCAGCTTCTCCCTTGGTAAAACCAAGGGTGAGGTAGAAGAGATGATTTTCAGCAACCTTGAAAGTGAATAACACAATTGAAATCTGGAAAATCGTTGATTTAATACGGAAGCGGGTGGAGCAGGGCCCGCTTCCCTCTGTTTCATCCATCGCAGGCAGTTCCCGGGACCCCTTCAAGGTACTTATCTCTACAATTATCTCCTTACGTACAAAGGATAAGGTAACCATCGATGCCTCGAACCGGCTTTTTCAGAAAGCCCCTGACCCTGCAAGCATTTTAAATCTGTCGAAAGAGGAAATCGCCGCCTTGATTTTCCCCGCAGGGTTTTACCGGATAAAATCAAAGAATATAAAAGAAATCGCCCGGATCCTCGTCGAAGAACACAACGGTAAAGTCCCACCTTCCCAGGAGGCCCTGCTATCCATGCCCGGGGTTGGTATTAAAACAGCAAATCTGACATTGAGCCTTGGATTCAACCTTCCCTACATCTGTGTAGATACCCATGTCCACCGGATATGTAACCGCCTCGGATGGATTAATACAAAAACCCCGGAACAGAGCACCGCCGCTCTGGAAAAAGTCCTCCCTCCTGACCTCTGGATTGAGATTAATGGCTTGCTTGTCAGCTTCGGACAACAGGTCTGCACCCCCCAGGCGCCATGGTGCGGCCAGTGCCCTGTTACACCCTTCTGTCCAAAAATTTCGGTTAGCCGCTCCAGGCCCTGGAAAACCTGATGCAATACACTACACTATAGTTAAGAGGAGCAACAGAATGATCGATCTGACGGCCCTTCATAATAATAGCCTTTTTGGCGGAATCACCGAGGATGAGATTGAAAAAATTCGCCATTTCTTTCAGGTCGAGAAGTTCACAAAGGGGCAGTTTATAGAAAAAGAGGGAAAAGAGGGAGATAGGATCTATTTCATCGTTCAGGGATCGGTGGAAATCTTAAAAGCTCTGACCCATAAAGAAAAAAACCGCCGGATCACGGTTTTGAAGGAGGGGGACACCTTCGGGGAAATGGAACTCATCGATGTCCAGCCCTGCGCGGCCTCCGTCCGTGCCCTTGAGGACACAACCACCCTGACCCTGACCAACCGGGGGCTCTATGAGGTCAGTAAGACCAATTTAAAAACCTTTTCCCTTCTAATCATGAACCTCGCGCGGGAGATCAGCCGTCGACTCAGGAAGATGGACGATTTCTTCGCGGAGAAATGCTTTTAAGAAGGCTATTAGGCTGTAGGCTATTAGGCTATTAGGTAGGCTGATGGGAAGCTATAGGGTGTATTTGCTTTTTATAGTTGTGAGATAAGACCTTCGATCTTGCCGGCACCTAGGCAGACATCGCCATCGTAGAAGACGGTAAACTGTCCCGGGGCAATCCCTGAGTCCCCTTCATCCAGATCTACCCTGATTCGATCCTGCCCGATCCAGGTAATTGAAGCGCCTGTGAGCTTCGGGCCATGGCGAAGTTTTACCTCGTATCTGCCGTCTACCGGTGGTTTATAGATCCAGCTGCACCCTGATACCGTGTAAGCTGTGTACCGGAATTCCTTCAGGTCCTGCTGGTGGGTAACATACACAATATTTTTTTCGGGGTCCTTACCGGAAACATACCAGGGCCCGTTCCCGAGCCCAAGACCGGTCCGCTGGCCAATGGTGTGAAACCAGAATCCCTTATGCGCTCCCTCAACAGCACCGGTCTTTCGGTTGATTATTTCCCCTCTCTTCTCCCCGAGGTAGTGTTGTACAAAATCGTTATATTTAAATTTACCGAGAAAACAGATCCCCTGGCTGTCCTTCCGCTGCCGATTCGGGAGCCCGAGCTCATCTGCCAGGGCCCGGACCTCTTCTTTATACATCCCGCCGATAGGAAACCATGCCCGGCGTATCTGATCCTGGGTCATATAGCTTAAAAAGTAGGTCTGATCTTTAACCGGGTCCGGAGACCGTTTTAATACTGAATAATCTTCCCTGTCTTCGATAATCCCGTAATGACCGCTGGCAACCTTTTCGTAGGTGGAATCGAGGGAATGAAAAAAAACACCAAACTTAATATAAAGATTACAGAAAATATCAGGACTTGGGGTCCGCCCCTGCTTGAGTTCTTCAAGGGCATAGGTAACAACTTTTTCAAAGTACTCCATCTGCAGAGAGATCACCTTGAGGGGTACCCCGGCCATCTCACACACCTCCCGGGCATAGGATAAATCCTCTTCCCAGGGGCATTGGCCGAGATATGACAATTCGTCTTCCAGCCAGATTTTCAGGTAATAAGCGGTGACATCCTGCTTCCTTTTCAATACCTCGAAGAGAGCAACCGAGGAGTCAACGCCTCCTGATAAGAGCACCGCAGTTTTCATCGGAAGCCTTTTACTACTTTTCCTCTATGATAAGGAGGGTTTTTGGATCGAGCTGCAGATGCATATCCTTCGGCTCGATCTCGCCGTGGTCCTTTATCACCTTGAGGGAAACATGATCGCCCTTGTATTGAAGGGTAATGATTACGGAAAAAGTATCGAGATGTTTTTCAAGGATGATGGGAACTCCCTGGTCATTAAAGAGAGGACCTTTACCTTTCAAGGACACACTGAACCATATCTCAAGGTTGATCCTTCCGGCAAAATCTCTTATGGCCTTGAAGTCCTCCTCGGTAGCCTGTTCAATATCGTATCCATCAACGATTACTGAATCGGCGGCAAAGTGTCCATCTTTAATCATCGCCTCTACACTGCGGAAGACATTCTCAACGCGTACACCCTCCTGGCTGAAGTTCATAATCACCCGGTTTTTGATAATCTCGTTGTGAACCTCGACAGCAAACTCCAGGTTCCGCTTCTTCGCGATTTCCTTATAAATATCCTCGTACCAGGTACTGATATGATCGACCCGGGAAGCAAAGGATACATGGATCACATGTTTATCCCGGAATAATTTATCCGTTGCTATATGTACCAGGCAGGCTGTTTTTCCTACCCCTTTTTGAGAAGCGATCACGCCGATATTTCCTTTTCCAACACCGCCGTGAATGGATTTTTCAAGGATCCGCAGGGGACTCCGCTTATTCAACTCTGACTTAACCATCTGGTATAGCTCCTTGTTCTACTACTGACTCTTATGACTCTTGAAGCTCTACTAAGCTCCTACAAGAAGAGATCATCAAGAGGGACGTACCGTGCTACTTCCCGGCATCCTTCTTTCGTTTCTCCTCATATTCTTTCTTCAGGTCATCAGAGATACTCTGAGGTACCTTCCCGTACTTTAAAAACTCCATGGTGAATTCCGCCTTACCCTGGGTAAGAGACCGAATGGTTGTGGAGTAACCAAACATCTCGCTTAAGGGGACTTCAGCCTCCACCTGGCAGAAACTTCCATCATCCTGGGAGCTGATAATAATGCCCCGCCTTTGGTTGATGCTTCCAAAAATGTTCCCCTGGAATTCGACCGGCCCTTCGACACCAACTTTCATAATCGGTTCCAGTATCACCGGTTTTGCCTTTGCGTATACCTCGCGGAAAGCCCCGATAGCCGCAGCCTGGAATGCCATATCTGAGGAATCGACTGAATGAGATTGGCCGTCATTTATGGTAACTTTGATCCCTACGATGGGAAAGCCGATGAGACTCCCCTTCCTGAGAGCACTTTGGAAACCTTTATCACAGGCAGGAATGTATTCCGTAGGAATAGCCCCTCCCTTGATCTTGTTAACAAACTCGTATTCACCCTCTTCAAGAGGCTCTATCAACCCCGCAACCCGGCCATACTGGCCGGAACCACCGGTCTGTTTCTTATGAGTGTAGTTGAACTCCGCCATCTGGCTGATGGCTTCGCGGTATGCTACCTGGGGCATGCCGGTTTCAACCTCCGCGCGGTATTCCCGCTTCATCCGCTCGATGTAAACATCAAGGTGAAGTTCTCCCATCCCCTGAACAATGGTCTCGTTTGATTCAGGATCAACATGGGTCCGGAAGGTCGGGTCCTCTTTGGTGAATCTATTCAGTGCTTTAGACATATTATCCGCAGATTTTTTATCAATTGGAGAAATAGCCAGGGAGATAACCGGAGAGGGCACGAACATACTGGTCATGGAGTAATTGAGCCCGGTTGATACAAAGGTGTCACCTGAAGCACAATCGATACCGAAAAGGGCCGCGATATCACCACATCCCGCTTCGGTTATGTCCTCCATGTGGTCGGAGTGCATTTTAATGAGCCGTCCGATTTTAAACTTCTTCCTTGTCCGGGTGTTATACAGCTCATCACCCTTCTTAACGATACCCTGGTAAATCCTGATATAGGTAATCTGACCATACTGACCCTCTTCAAGCTTGAAAGCAAGGGCAACTGTTGGTTTTTTTTCATCAGATTCCAGTTTGATTTCAGTTTCATCGTTATCCAAATCCAGAGCAACATTCTCTATCTCAGTTGGATCGGGGAGATACCTCGTTACAGCGTTAAGGAGGAGCTGGACCCCCTTGTTTTTATAGGCTGAGCCCATAAAGACCGGGGTAAGATCGAGTGAAATGGTCCCCCTCCGGACCGCCTCGCTGATAAGCTCTTCGGTTACCTCCCCCTCAAGCATCTCTTCCATCAGCTCATCGCTGAACAGGGAAAGAGCGTCGAGCATAATCTCCCGCTTCTTATCCGCTTCACCCTGAAGGTGACCGGGAATATCTTCTTCGACAATATCTGTCCCATCCACCCCTCTGAAGAAATAGGCCTTCATATTGGTAAGGTCTACAACTCCTTCATGTTTATCTTCAAGACCGATAGGGATCTGCATAAGGACAGCGTTGTGTCCAAGTTTTTCTTCGAGCTGGTCCCGCACTTTAAATGGATTTGCCCCGGTCCGGTCACATTTATTAATAAACGCGAGCCGCGGGATATTGTACCTCTTCATCTGCCTGTCTACGGTAATTGACTGGGACTGGACACCGCCGACAGAACAGAGCACCAGGATTGCTCCATCCAATACTCTGAGGGACCGTTCTACCTCAATAGTGAAGTCAACGTGACCCGGAGTATCGATGATATTTATCTGAAACCCTTTCCAGTCGACGTTAGTAGCCGCTGAGGCGATAGTGATTCCACGCTCTTTTTCGAGCTCCATGGAATCCATAGTAGCGCCCACTCCATCTTTACCCCGCACTTCGTGAATAGCGTGGATTTTTTTGCAATAGAACAGGATTCGCTCGGTGAGAGTCGTTTTTCCTGAGTCAATGTGTGCACTGATGCCGATATTCCGCATCTTCGAGATAGCCTGGTTCATGAGCTTCTTGTCCTTTTCTCTTCTCTAAACTATGTTATGAGTTTCCTTCCGAAATTGCAAACCTTTTGCTGCTGATTAATTCCCCTTTGATGAGGTCCAAAGGGCCACCTAATGTTCTATGGAGGCAGATGTTACCTGAATTGCTCTACTTGTGCAAGCCCCCGGAGAATGCAAAGAGCAATTCTCATTTTGGCATGGATTATGACACAGTTGGATAGGATTAGATAGAAAATGAGATATTGCCAAATCAATTTGCCTGATTTACTGCCGGTTTGTAGCGAAACCTTCCCCTTTTCCTGGAGGTCTTCGCGGGAA
>JAGLYY010000089.1 GCA_023131935.1 Spirochaetales bacterium
GCGGGAACCGGTCGAAGCAAACAAGGCAAATTTGCCATAATGAGAACTGCTGAGAATATAAATTTACTGAATCAAGTTTTTCCACAGAGAAACCGCATTTCAGCACTTTTCTGATTCCTGAGTGATGATCTTGAGGGTTTCATCACCCAGTGCTTCACCAGCGCTGCTATTGCCATCCAGGGCATAAAATGACCCCTGCCGCTCCCGCTTGTTCACCACCCACCTGAAGGCTGTTGGTAAATTATGTCTTCAGGTTGAACTGATAAAATGAAAAAGCACGATTGATAATCTGTATACCTCATGTTATGTTAACATCAGATAGATTGGTATACACGAAACTGGTTCGTCTGTCCCCTTTCAGTGGGAGTATAGGCGAACAAAGGGCGTTTATACTAGAGTTAGATGGAATGGCGCATAGAGGACCTCAATATGAATAAAAATATTATGCGACGATTAATCCAAGTTTTCTTAACCCTGATTATTCAAGGTCTAATTCTATTTTTAGCGGCAGGAACACTTTCGTGGAAATGGGCTTGGATATTTTTATTATTATGCGTTGCTATTCTAACTATCAATTTATTTGTAATACCACCAGAGTTAATTGAGGAACGCGGGAGATTAAAAAAAGATGCAAAGAAATGGGATATGGTACTCACTTCAATTAACATCATCCCTACAATTCTCTTGTATGTATGTTCCGGGTTGGATTATAGATTTAAATGGACTGGAAATATAAATATCATCATAAATATATTAGGATTAGTTTTATCATTTTCAAGCTCCATGTTATTCACATGGTCTATGATTTCCAATAAATTCTTTTCGACTCTGGTTAGGTTGCAGACTGATCGACAACACACCGTAGCTACCGGAGGGCCATATAAGTTTGTTCGCCATCCTGGATATGTTGGATACATTATTATGTCTATTGCCACGCCGATTGCTTTAGGCACATTATGGGGATTAGTTTTTTCCGGGATTACCGGTCTCTTGCTCATTGTTCGAACGGCGTTAGAAGATAACACCCTTAAAAAAGAACTGGCAGGATATGCTGAATACACAGAAAAAGTTAAATATCGATTAGTACCATTAATATGGTGAAGAAAATATATTGTTTGCGTCACTTCATCTAACTGTGGGTTGGCAACTCGGATGCTTCGCATCCTCGGCCTAAGGGCCCCGCCGAAAAATTAGGGATGACTGTTTTCGGGTACATAAATTCTTCGCATATGTTCTGATTTTTGAATCATAGTTTTTACATCTATGATTTGTTTTTCTTCTATTCTTAAAGCATTTGTTATTTCCGAGATTTCCCATCCTTTTTCCAGGGCCAATAAAATTAAATCCAATTTCTCATAAGAGATTGCTATCGCTTTTTCATCGGTAAGACCCGGAATAATATCGGGTGATGGGGGTTTCTCTATTATTCTTGAAGGAATATTTAGATATCGTGCAAGTTCTCTTACCTGAGTTTTATATAAGTTTAAAAGCGGCATAATATCAGTTGAAGCGTCACACCCATGTTTTACAAAAAAACCAATTTTATATTCGCTTTTATTTGCAGCTCCAACTACTAACTTATTTTCAAGCTCTCCGTAAAGATAGAGTAACAGCATTCGCAGTCTATGCTTTATTCTATAATAGGCATTACTTTGTTTAAGATAAGAGCCAAATTCCTTGTCCTTAAAGCCCAGAATACTGGCTGAAAAAGGGGTTTCCCCTGTTTTTCTTTGATAAAAATCATAAGCTTTTTTAATTAAAGTTCCTTTTAGCTTTTCCAAGAAGAGAGGTTTATTCAATGGAAATAATTTATATATTTCAAGCTCGTTAAGATAAGGAGTAATATCAATTAACTTTGTTTTAATCTCCAATTCTCTAGCAAAATACAGAGCATCTTCTATGTGCTCCTTTTTTGAATCCTTCTCTGGCATGATTAAAGCCAGAGTTTTCTCTGAGCCAACCGCCCTTTTACATAGAGCGGCAACCACTGCTGAATCAATTCCTCCACTCAGTCCTAATATCGTTCCTTCTCTTTCTAGTTCTTTTGTATATACCCGGATAAATTTCTCTAAAGAAAGTGCTAATTCTTCCGGCCTAATTTTCATTTCAGATTTTAATTTTTTCAATTTAATATCTAAATTCATTTCCCTAATCTCTTAAATCATTAAATATAAAGAATAACAAAGCTAAGATACACGCACAAATTGCAATGATTATACGTAGATCAAATACCTCAGCTAAGAAACCACCTATAATCATCGCAGCCGGCACCAAAAATCCCCCAACCATGCCTACAAAAGCAAAAACTCTTCCCTGATATTCAGAGGGTACTGATAATTGAAGCGCTGTTTCCAAAACAATATTTATAGCAGTTGATATAAGTCCGGAAAGGAAGATGATCACAACCAATATGGGAATACTCGTAAAAAATGGAAAAAAGACTATAAGGATATTGCTTATAACCCCGGAAATGCAAAAAAAAACTGGGCGGCTTTTAGGCTTAATTGGTATGCGAGCGTAAATAATATTACCAACAAGAAGCCCTCCCGTACTAAATGCCATTACAAGTCCATATATCGCAGGTCCTAAAGCTGAAGCATTTTTAAATAGAGGTAAATACAACGTTATAACCATGTATCCGAAAAAGTTTAAGAATGAAATAATGACAAAAAGAGAAAGGAGACCAGGTGTAGACTGTATAGCAGGACGAAAAAAAGATTGGGTTGCACCAATAATAAAACCTGCACATACTGCCATCCATACTTGCAGTTCCCCAATGAACGCAAGTATAGAGATTAGTAATATTACCACCCCAGAAACAATATCCGCACCAACAAGCACCCATTTTTTATCCACTCTATCCACGAGAGCTCCGGCGAATGGTGAAATAAAAATTTTGGGTATAAATACAGATGAAGCAACAATACCCATTAGTGCAGTAGATCCAGTAATATCAAGGACCCAAAAACTTAACGCAATAGCATACGTAACAGTCCCTATAGCTGATACAAGATGTCCTTGCCAAATTAAAAAATAATCCTTGTTCCAAACATGCTGTAAATCAATTTTGCTTGACATAATTATCACTCTTTTAGAAGGATTTCCTACCGGAAAAATACGCTCATTTTGCCTGCTCAACCCCGTTTCTCCCTCCTGCTTTGGCCCTGTACAGTGCTTCATCAACCTTATTAAAAGTATACTCCTGTCTCCGCAGTCAATACCGAAACCGGTAATGCCGAAGCTCACGGTGAAGAGAAATCTTTTCCTTTCGAACAGATGCTCTTTCTGTTCAAAATGATACCGGATCCTTTCAGCTACCTCGACTGCGGCATCCTTTTTGGTATCCGGAAGAATCATGACAAACTCCTCACCACCGTAGCGGGAAAAGATATCCTGATTTCTCAGAACACCTGATACATAACGGGTGAAGGAACTTAATCCATAATCTCCGGCGAGGTGACCGTAATTGTCATTCAATTCCTTAAAATGATCAATATCGGCAAAAATGATAGAAAAGGGTGATTCGCAATGACATGGTCCCGGAAAATGCCTGGCCCCTTCGGCCGCAAACAGGCAGCCCTGGCAGTTTCTACTGGTATCTTCTGAGGAAATGCTGGAAAAGGTGAGGCTTTGCTACAAACAGAAGTGGTTTCAATCTGCACCGCCTATTTCCCGGGGATGAAAGCTCCCGGCCGAAAAGCAGCGAGCTGAGGACAAC
>JAGLYY010000009.1 GCA_023131935.1 Spirochaetales bacterium
CTAAAAATCCTAATTCTGACAATGGAAGGCACAGTTCTGTTGGCAATTTCTCTTATAAAGGTTAGATAAGAAAAGATTTTGGAAGATTATCCTAAACTCCAGCTCGTGCCATCGCAAGAATCATAACCAGCATGGATTTACAGGTGATAATGAAATAGATCCAATGGTCTTTGAAAATTCAGAGAAGGATTGTTCGCTTTCATGCCGGAAAATGATACTTCATGCTGAAAATGCAATGAAATAGAGCTTGCTTTTATCGATTTGAAAGTTCTCTGGACAAACCACTTCCGGAGAATTGAAAACGAGGACAAAATGAAAAGCAAAGTAACCCTTAAGCAGCCTTGAGGGAGAAAGTTTGAAGATTTTTTCTGTGAGAGTTTGCGTCTTACGTCTAAGTTACGAAATTCGTAACTTAAATGCAATACGGCAATTGAAAATCAGAATAAAAAACGCAGTAAAAGTACTATTGGATAATATTGACACGGGCATAGACTTCCCTGGTGCCTTTACATCCCATCTACAAACCCCAGCATGAACAATGGATACTTTTTACCATCCGTATCATTCGAATGGACAAGGATCATTTTTTCTGTCTTCCCGATACCTTTAAACTGTTCTCTGCCCTTGCCTTTGCCGCCAACTTCGACAATTATTTCCCTATCGCCAAAGGGGATAAGAAAATCGGGTGTCTTTGCGCCTCTGGTGGATTTAAGGTAAAAGGGGTTGAGCCCGGACAAGCGGAGAGTTTCAATTACAAAATCTTCTCTTAAGTCCGCCTATGGAAGATTTGACCAGTAGTACAGAGCTCTGTTTCGAAAGCCGGAGTCTCCTGATGATTGACTTCAATGTTGTATATTCATCCTAATTTCGAAAGTTGTGACAAAAACAGATCTTCCGACCACAGTTCAAGGGAAGGATGATAAGCGGAGCGAACAAATCTGTGAACATCATTTGCGGCTGATATCCAGTCGATGGAAGCTATTTTCTTTTCAAGTTCTGTGTGACACCACTTTCGATCAACATCCATGTTCCGATTCTTCCATGGCCCCTGTTGATTAAGAGCTGAAGACAGGAATTTATAGTTGATTCCAATACCCTGGCTTGTATACCAGATAAAATCATACCAGTCTCTTCCTTTCAAATATTCCCTACAAAGAAGCGCATGAATTTTCCCGGCAAAAAGAGTTGGTTTATCCTGTATTACAACAGAGGAGGTGTAGGGGAAATCAAGATATTTAATTTCTGTACTACTTTTCAGTGGTGGATTAGTATCGATTTCAAGCTTGATTTTGATTTTTCTAATATGTCCTTTCCCGGCTAAATGGCTTAAATGCAGAACCTTAATTATGGAATCATCTTTAAGAAAAGCTTTCTTGACTGTTTTATCTTCATCCGAACGGTTACTTATTTCAATATTATATCCATAAGCCGTTAGTTCATCTGAAATCGTTTTTAGATATGGTTCCAATTGAAATTTACTATCGGGTTCTTTTAAAAGAAAATCCATATCCTCGGAGAATCTATCCAGGCCATAAAATATACGGAGGCAGGTACCTCCCTGAAATGCAGAGTATTTAAAAAAGGCTGTTCTACCCAGAGCAGCTAAGGCAAGTTCCTGAGTGATCTCTCTAACTGCATGTTCCTCTTCAATGGCAGATCTACAATCGTAAGAGTCTAATCTGGTTTGAATAATCTTAATGCTCATCTATTTAATTCCTTTTTTATTCCATTTATAAATCGATAAACCCTTTTGTTATTATAATTAGCAGCAAGTAGATCAAAATCATCACACTGGAGATTGTTGAATTCTTCTTTTTCAATACGGAGGCTTTCCAACAGGGGTTCTATATTTTCCCAATCAAGCTTATTTATATAGATGTAATCAACCAATGCTTTCAGGGGGGTTGCCATAAAGAATATATAACCATTTTCATCTATATGACGCTCTACAGATTCATAGAAAATATTTTGTGGAACATGGTTATAACTGAAATTACCCAGTGGTGTTTTGAAAAATTTAGATTTATTAAAAGAGATGCTTGTTATTGTATAAACCGCTTCCGGAATCCATCCATGCCAGCTTAAAGCCGATTCAAGGCTGATATATGATGGACCATATATATTCTCAGCAACCGCATAAAGGTTAATGTGTTTCTTAAGATATTTCTTAGGAAGACAATATAATCCTCTTCGAATGCGGATAATCTCTTCCTTTGCAATGGCTCTTTTTATAAGGCTGTGCAGTTTGTTATCACTGCCGGGAATAGCTGCAGCAATATCCTGAATTGTGAACAGGCCATGAGGAGATAGTTGAAAGAATAATTCAGTCAGCTTAGTCATATTTCAGGCTGTCCCTAACTTAATCCCACTGAATCGAGGTTGAATTTTAAGATTCAAGTGGTATTTATTTGGTAATACATACTATGTCCGCTACAATATTAATGAATTCAATGTTACCGGTTAGTCTCATTTATTTGCGGATAGTAACAATGCTGTCATAAAATGACAGTTACTGGAATAATATTACAACACATGTATAGAACTGTCAAGTAATTAATAATCATGCTGTTCAATAAAAGTCAGAAAGTACTTCTTGACTGCAAAAGAAAACCACCTACGATTTTTCACGAAGTGAAAATATCTCCTGTAACGATTTTTCACGAAGTGAAAATATCTCCTGTAACGATTTTTCACGAAGTGAAAATATCTCTTATAGTTTTGGTGGTGGTCTACCAGTAAGGGAGATTCATCAGGATTGTTCTACTGATAGCTGCCTTATGTCAAAAGCTTAAGAACACGCTGCCTATTATCTGAAAGCACAATGGCATCCAGAGCTGCATCAAGTTTTTTAAAATCACTCACCGAACGAATTCGCTTTTTCTCATCTTCTGTAAGTCCATACTTTAATTCAAGCAGCCTAATTAATACATTACGCTTATCCTCAAGTTCACCTTTTTCAATTCCCTGCTTCAAACCCTCCTCACGGGCATTGCCTTCACGTGAGAGTTGATCTCTTCGGAATTTCTCACGGGACATAGCGAGAGACCTCATCTTCTCATCACTTGTAAAAGTTTTATACTTCTTATGGGCTATTTTTAGATCGTCATCGTCTTTCAATAGAATCTTTAACACCCGGCTATCCCGCCCTTCTACCTTTAAATATAACATCCATCGGGCTATTTTGCTATTCATTTCCACATCTTCTACTTTCGGCAACTCCAGAAAATGGAGAATAAGGTGGTCCGTAAGCACATACTCCCTGTCTCTACCTTCAATTATCATAAAGAAGTTGTGGTAAGAAGATAAATCCGGCAATAGAGTAAAATCCAGAATATTCGAGCTGTTGCTTCAAATAGATATATAAATAAAAGCATGAGGCAGTAAACAGAAATTGTTAAACTGATAAAAGGAGATCTCTTTGAACTTATTCGTGAGGGAATTGTCAATGCCCTGGTGCATCGGGACTACGGGTTCGAAGGGGCTAAGTGCCAACCTATCGCAAGTACTGAGAAAGTAATCGTGATGAGCCCAGGACTACCGGTCGAACCAACACAATAGAACAAATTCAGAGATTCGACGCGCCGATGTTAAGTCGAAATCCTGTTTTTCACTTTGACTATGTTATTGATGGCTACACTCCCGTCTTTCGAAGCAGATATGCCTGACCCTCCAACAAATTCCACCGACCCGTCTGATTCTGCAGGAAGCAAAAGAGCTCCATCATACTGATTACGATTAAATGTATCCCAGCTGACATCAATTGCCGCTGTCTGACTAAATACAGAAAACCTCCTGCATTCACCTTTTTCCCGGCGTCAATGATGATGGTACAACCCAGATAGATTAT
>JAGLYY010000090.1 GCA_023131935.1 Spirochaetales bacterium
TTAAAATATCGTTCTGGATTGTTCCCCGGAGTTTATCTCTGGTGACACCCTGCTTTTCAGCGACCGCAATGTACATGGCAAGAAGTATCGCGGCGGGGGCATTGATGGTCATGGAGGTTGAAACTTTATCCAGGGGAATCCCTTTAAAGAGGATCTCCATATCCTTGATGCTGTCGATAGCGACACCAACCTTGCCGACCTCTCCTTCGCTCATTGCGTCATCGGAGTCGTAACCGATTTGGGTAGGAAGATCAAATGCAATGGAAAGGCCTGTCTGCCCCTGTTCCAACAAATATTTATATCGCTGGTTTGATTCTTCGGCAGTCCCAAATCCGGCGTACTGTCTCATGGTCCAGAAACGTCCCCGGTACATCGTGGGCTGTACCCCGCGGGTATAGGGATACTCACCGGGAAATCCGATTTTTTCAATATACTCCTCTTCGGATATCCCGGAGGGGAGATATAATCGTTCCACCGGATGATCGGAACCGGTAACAAACTCTTCCTGCTGCTCGGGAAATCGATCAAGAACCTTCTTTAAAGTTGATTCTTCCCAATCAGTTTTCTTTTCATTTATTGTCTTATATTCACTCATCTTTCCCTTCTTCAATTCATATTAAGCCAGGATTCTAACACCAGTTTCTGGTATTTACCACAAAAACTTTCATTTATTTTCACCATTTTTCAAAATAAAACCTTTGGCCGGTACCCTCTTATCCAATACATCCTGAATATCGGCAACACTATTGAAAATCATATCGGCGGCTGAAAGGTCCTGTCTGCCGGAATTTGGATTTCTGATCGCGAAACATCCCATTCCGGCAGATTTTGCTGCCCGGACACCATTCTCTGAATCTTCAATAACAAGATTTCCCTCGGGAGGGACCCCCAGCCCCATTGCCGCTTTCAGGAAAATATCGGGAGCAGGTTTTCCTTTCAGTACCTGGTCTCCACTAATTATTATGGAAAAGTAATCTGTAAGAGCAAGTTTTTTTAGGATGATAGAAACAAGTTCACCGGGAGATGAGGATGCTATCCCAAGGGGCAATCTCTTTGATTGAAGGTGATTCAATAAATCAATAATACCAGGGAGGGGAACAAGCCTTTCCGCCTGTCTGAAATATGTGAGCCGGCGCCTTAGATCTTCCTGGATAAGTTCTTCCAAAGGGGCTTCCAGGGAGTACCGTTCCTTCAGTTGTGCCCACATTTTCTCCATTGGCAGCCCGACAAAGGAGTGATGCTCCTCTTCCGACGGTTCAATGGTGAGGTCCCGGAAGTACTCTTTTTCAACAAGGAAATGATGCGGTTCACTGTCGATGAGCACCCCATCCATATCAAAAATGATAGCAGAAATTGTCATGTATTTTCCCCTTGCTTTGTCTCTGATACCAGTATATAACTTTAGTCACTACCTTAACAGTAATAATATACAGTGGAGAGAGAAGATGAGTGAATTGAAACGTGTTCTTGATTTAATGGATTCTTATTCAGCGAAGAATTACTCTCCTCTGCCGGTAAATATCGTTGAGGCCCAGGGATGCTGGGTCTGGACCGAACCGGGGAGGAAAGATGATCACAAGTACCTGGACTGTTTGTCCGCATATGGCGCCCTGAACCAGGGGTATAACCACCCGAGGATTGCCAATGCGGCGATAAAGCAGATCGAAACAGGTGTTACCGTTACCTCCCGGGCCTTTCTGAATACTCCGATGGCCGATCTTTGTAAGATACTCTCTGAAGTAACAGAGAAGGAGAAGGTCCTTCTTATGAACACCGGAGCGGAAGCGGTTGAGTCTGCTATTAAAATTGCCAGGAAATGGGGATACAAGAAGAAGGGGATCCCTGAAGGAAAGGCAAAGGTCATTGTATCTGCAAACAATTTTCATGGGCGGACAATATCTATAGTAGGATTTTCCACCGAAGATCAGTATAAAGACGGGTTCGGGCCATTTACCCCGGGATTTGAGATAATCCCCTTTGGTGACATTGAAGCCCTTGAGAATGCAATCGATGAAAATACCTGCGCTTTCATGACAGAACCGGCCCAGGGAGAAGCGGGAATAATTTTCCCCCCCGAAGGATTCTTGAAGAAAGCAAAAGAGCTTTGCGAAAAAAACAGCATCCTGCTTATTGCTGATGAAATTCAATCAGGATTCGGAAGGACCGGTAAACTCTTCTGCAGCCAGTGGGAAAATGTTATTCCCGATATGTATGTTCTGGCGAAGGCCCTCGGCGGCGGTTACCCTTTAAGCGCCGTTACCTGTGATGAAGAGGTGATGGGTGTCCTCAATCCTGGGGACCATGGAAGTACCTTTGGCGGAAACCCTTTCTGCAGTGCTATCGCACTCGAAGCTGTCAAGATTGTGCTTGATGAGGACCTTATTGAGAACTCCCGAAAAATGGGAGAGTATATGTTGGAGGAACTTCGGAAAATCGACAGTCCCTACATCACAGATGTCAGGGGCCGTGGACTCTGGATTGCGATTGAACTGAATACCAGTGCCAGGCCCTTTTGCGAAAAGTTACAGGAGGAGCATCATATTCTCTGCAAGGAAACACACAACAACATCATCAGGATTGCTCCGCCCCTGACCATCACCAAAGAAGAGATCGACTGGGCCCTTGAAGCTTTTCGGACTGTTCTCTTGAAATCGTAGGGAGGAAGGCTGTAGGGGGAAGGCTGTAGGTAAATAGGCTGTAGGCTATTAGGTAGGCAGCCTAAACCTAATAGCCTAACAGTCTACAGCCTAAACAACCTAAATCAACCTGAAAAGTTACGAAATCGTGTGTTAAATTTACATGTGGTTCCTAAAAAATCGATCTACAAGATATGTAGTAACAGGAGATAGCTTAAATGACTTTTTTTGAAAAATACGCGAATGTCCTCATTTCCAGGGTAAACCTTCAGCAGGGACAAAACCTGCTTATCCGCACCGAACCGGTACACTGGAAGCTTGCGAGTATTATTGCGGCTGAGGCTTATAAACGGGAGGCCCGGTACGTGCGAATTGATTCCAACGAAGTGGAAAACACGTTACTGTACAAAGCCAGGATTGAGAACTCGAAAGAGGAATACCTTGACTATGTGCCGAAAATCCGGACCGATGTTCAAAAGACAATGATTGAAGAAAACTGGGCCCTCATCGCCCTGAAAGGTGCCGACGACCCCGATTTTCTCGCGGACCTCGATCCGGGAAGAAATACAAAGGCATCCAAAGCTGTTGCCGAGGCGGGAAAACCTTTCAGGAAAGCGGTCCAGAACAACGAAATAGCCTGGCTGGTCGCTTTTGCTCCCACCGATATCCTGGCAGGTAAGATCCTCAATCGGGAACCGGGTCCCGAAGCGGTAGAAGAGCTGTGGAAGGTCCTTACCCCGATTCTTCAACTGGATAAGGATGATCCGGCGGAAGTATGGAAACAAAAGGGCGGGATCCTGAAGGAGCGGGCACAGAAACTAAATGCGATGAAGTTGAAGAATGTGCATTTTAAAGGTCCCGGCACCGATCTGACCCTTGGGGTTACAGAGAAATCCCTCTGGCATGGGGGGCCGGATACCACAACCGGCGGGATCGAATTCTCCCCCAACATTCCTACCGAAGAGGTTTTTACCGCGCCCGATTTCAGGAGGACCGAAGGCCGGGTAAAGGTAACAAGACCGGTACTCGTTCCCGCTATCGGAAAGATGATAACCGGCGCCTGGCTCGAGTTCAAAGAGGGGAGGGTCGTCAAATACGGAGCTGAATCGGGACTGGATGTTCTCGATCAGTACTTTGAAATAGATGAAGCCGCAAGGTATTTGGGTGAACTTGCCCTTGTTGACAGCAACAGCCCGATTTTCCAGTCCGGCAAAATCTTTTACAATATCCTCTTTGATGAAAACGCATCCTGTCACATCGCTCTAGGAAGCGCCTATCCCGGCTGCTACGAAGGGGGGGGCGCGATGAGCGAAGAGGAACTCAAAAACAACGGTATAAATGTTTCGAACCTGCATACCGATTTCATGATCGGCGCACCTGATGTTGACGTAACCGGCGAAACATGGTCAGGAGAAAAGGTGGACATCATTAAGGATGGAAAATTCGTCCTGTAGGCTGTACTTTTATCACTCAACAATAAGCATTCCGAACTGGGGCTGGATCTGATAAACGACTCCTGGCCTGAAGACGTAGGCTTGTTCGACAGCAAAACCTCCTGAAACAACCCGGATGATGTGCCTGCCCGGTCTTAGCTGGAAATTCCAGACGTTCATGAGTTCTCCATCGACATAGATATTAATAAGAGATTCGGCGTTAAAAATTTGTCTGTTCAATAATTGCTCCGGGATATATATCGAGACTAAGGCGGTAGCAGCTTCCAGCGGAACGTTTATCGAGGTGTTTCTGCTGATTGTAAGATCGGTTGTGTATTCCCGGTATCCTGTTACGGCTACCCTTAAATGGTAGTTCCCCTGTCTCAATTCATGTTGCAGCGGGGTATTACCCACAAACTCCCCATTCAGGTAGACCTCCGCCCCCTGTATGTTGGAAGAAACAGTAAGGGTGTACAAAGGGTTTGCGAAAGCTACATTAATCGTCATGTTCCGGGTAAGTTTGATGGTCCTGCGATAATCGGGGTATCCCCGTACGGCGACCCGAATTTCATAATTGCCTGCCGGCAGGGTTACGGTAACAGGGGTATTTCCTGAGGGCCGGTTGTTGATAAATAATACCGCGTTTGAAACGTCAGCGGTAACTGTCAAACTGTACCGCCCTGATGGCCCTGTTGATCCGAACCCCTGGGCCCATGACCCTACTGCTGAAACTACAAGCAGTACCAGGATCAGGAGAACAACTCTTTTCCAAACATATTGAAACATACTCATACCTACATACCTGCCTATAATCTATAATAAGTAGTACGTCATCCCCGGGAAATCAACCCATTACGCGAAAAAGTTTATCCAAGGGCCACATCAAGGGTCATCATTACGACGAAACCGATTATTGCCCCCCAGGTACCAATATCGGCGTGTTTTTCAAGCTGAGATTCAGGAATTAACTCTTCCACAACGACATAAATCATCGCGCCGGCGGCAAAAGCGAGGGCGTAGGGAAGAATCGGACGCATGACTATTACCGCGAGTGCCCCCAGGACCCCCGCGATTGGTTCAACTATTCCCGATAACTGGCCGTACCAGAAGCTCTTCCTCCGGGAAAGACCTTCTCTCCTCAATGGGACTGAAACTGCCGCGCCTTCAGGGAAGTTCTGAATTCCGATGCCGATGGCGAGTGCTATTGCTCCCGCAAGGCTGGCCGATGGGATGTTCGTGGCAAGGGCCCCAAAGGCGACACCTACAGCAAGGCCTTCAGGGATGTTGTGAAGGGTTATGGCGAGGACCAGCAGGATGCTCCGCTGCCAGCGGGTATGTATCCCCTCAGCCTCTTCGACCGGCAGGCCCATATGGAGGTGGGGTAAAACCTTATCTACCAAAAAGAGAAAACCGCCGCCCAGGAGAAATCCGATTGCAGGGGGGACCCAGGGTATTCCTCCCGCCTCCTTCGTCATCTCGATGGCCGGAGCAAGCAGGGACCAGAAACTGGCAGCAATCATGACTCCCGCGGCAAAACCAAGCATTCCGTCAAGGACCCTTCTATCTATCGTTTTAAAAAAGAATACCATCGCGGCGCCGAGGGCGGTAAGCAGCCAGGTAAAGAGGGTTGCGTAAAGCGCCTGCATAATTGGATTTAACTCAACAAACCATTCATACATAGCTAACTGACTCCTTTCGTTCTTGCATATACGTTTCTCTCATAATAAGAATACAGTAATAGTCGGATTAATCAAAAAAAACCGGCTAAATCTTTCAATTTAACCGGTTCTACGTTGTGCGCGCTGGAATCAGCCTTCCGCGATAAGCTGATATGCCCTGGTTTTATCTGAAGGTTTCAGGTCATCAGGAGCTCCCGATTCACCCATTGCCTGATACAGCATGAAACGGGCGCAGTTTAGATTGTTGTTCGCACAGTATTTTTCTTTCATCTCGTCGGCGTCCCCCGGCATGTTTGCCATAGTGCCGTTGTAAAAGGGGCATGTTCCGCTGAATTCACATTCGCCCATGAGTACTCCTGTTAATCGTATTGGAATGTACACTTGAAATATGATGTAAACGGTAGCAGATAATTAATGGAAAATCAAGGTAAAATCTCCCCCTCACAAGACCGGTTTATTGGAGAATTTCCTTAAGAATACGGTGAGCTTCTCTTCGATGGTCGCGGGACGCTTCATGCCACTTGAAAAGGTGGGTTTCCGAAAAAGGGCCCCTTGGTTTGATGGGGATTTTACGAATAATCGAGTTCCGGTATAAGAGCGCGTCTTTCAGCCAGAGGAGTTTGTCATATCCTGAGAAGACAGATTCGTCGACCTCTTCCGGCGGCAGGTAAAGCGCGTCATTCAACCATTCTTTTCGATTATACGCGGGAATATCAGCTTCTATGGTGTAATCGAGAAGCCTCTCTTCGAGGGGTTTTCTGCCGGGTGGGCCGAGAATATCCTCGAGTTTCCAGAGTACCAGTTCCAGATCATTAAAAGAGCGTCTGTTGTAAGTTGCCAGGTACTTATAGATCTTACCCGCAGCAGTAAGAAACCGTTCCCTGTTTGAAATATCAGGGTGAATCAGTCTAGTATCAACCCAGCGACTGTTCAGATCATCAGGTTTTTTTATGGCCTGGGCGTGTCCGATGGGGGGGATAAGGGACCCCTCATCGAGAACATTCCAGGGTTCATTGATGCCGCTGAAATTTTGATGGGCCCATGAATCAGCAAAGGTGTGGAGGGCAATCCCCACTCTATAGAGGTTTCTCGTATGGAGGGCGGCAAGGAGCAGTGCCTTTACTTTGGAAGAATTGGGAGTAGTATTTAACGGGTTTGTCTTTCTGTCTCTCCTTGTCGATCCATCGATGGGGGTGTCCCCGGGGAAAAAATGAAAAGGAAGGTAGATTTCTTTCGGAAAGGAGGGAACCCAGAAACCATAATTCTGGGTTGGGGAAATAACATAATCCCTCTCTTTTGTCTTAACGTGGTAGGTGATGATGTTATTGTCAACAAACTGGCTGGAATAGGCCAGGATATTGGCATCTTCACTGGAAAACCCCGCTTTCCGGGAAAGAAAATGGATAATGTAGTAGTGAAACTCCAGGTTCATAGATTTGTTGATTTTAAGATACTGATGGCTTAAAGACAACCTTATTGATACTTTATCAGGATCTAAAGTAGGATAAATCCTGTATGAAGATATACAGAATTCCGGAGAAGCTCCGGGGGATCATCTTTGATATTGATAAAACTCTCTATCGTCATGAGGGGTATTTTCTCCACCAGGAAGAGGTGATCATCTCATCCTTCGCGACGCATAAAAATATCTCTCAGGAAAAAGCTAGTGAGATGATAAATAGATACCGGCAATCCTATGCTGAAATCCATGAGGGACGAAAACCCTCCCTCGGTAATACCTGTCTGCATTTCGGTGTTTCAATCTCTAGAAATGTCGATTGGCGGAAAAATGGGATCCGGCCGGCTGATTTCCTGGAACAGGATACGCGACTGAAAGAAACCCTGGCGCAGTTGTCCGGCAGATGGAAGATCGCGGCTGTTACCAATAATCCCCATTCTGTCGGGTTGGCAACCCTGAAAGCCCTGGGTGTAGAAGACCTTCTTAAAACCATTATTGGCCTTGACACTTCGGGGGTTTCAAAACCCCATAGCAGACCATTTTCCCTGGCCTCTGAACAGCTGGATGTGCCATTTGAGAAGATGATCTCCATTGGAGACCGTTTCGAAATAGATCTGGAGCTTCCTCTGGAACTGGGGATGGGGGCGATTCTCGTGGAGTCAATGGAAGATGTTTATCAACTGCCCGGTATTCTTCAGTCTTTCGCCGGGAAATCGTAATATACCCAGGGTTCGGCGAGCCCTTTGAACCGGTATTTACGGACCTTCGACAGGTTATCCTCCCAGTTATCACCATAATGAACCAGGATCATCTTTTTTCTTGTCTCTTCAGGCAATGTCCCGAGTTCGTCAATACCGGTGTGTACTCCACCGGTAAAAAACTGGCAATCATGAAAAATTATTTCAAAATTGAACATTTTATCGAAACTTTCTATAAGTTCAGGATCAAACCGCGAATCACCGGAGAACATCACCCTTTCATCAATGATCACACCACAGCTCCAGAAGGAGCTACGCCAGCTTTTCGGATGGTCCGGAATATGCATTGTTCTGAAGAACTTCACATTGATACCGCCGATGTCAGTTTCCATAGTCTCCCGTGGATAATCGAGGATCCATTTCGGGCGGATAATGTTCCAGAAATCGGTGAAAACCAGGTCTTCACCTTCATGTTCTTCGTTAAAAGCTGCTCCTCCACGCAATGACATATCCCAGAGGTAGTGCTGATAAATATGATTAATGACGATATTTGCCTTTTCATGCCGGACATACCGGTTCATGAGCATCACCTCTTCCAATCCCCCGATGTGGTCCGCGTGGGAGTGAGTGATGAGAAAATTATGGATGTCCATGACACTGATACCAAGTTCGTAAAGCGCCTGGGGAGTTTTTGTCCCAACGTCGATCATCAGATGATCTTTCCCTTTGATGATAATAAGGTTTGTCTGGTAATTCCTTTTCGAAAACGCGCTGCCTACACCCGTAAAGAAAATACTCAAGTTACCCTTGTTTTCCAGGGAAATTTTTTTCTTGCGAGGTCTCCGGATCTTCATGACGTCTCTCCTCCCGGTGGATTCTTACATTCTAATCATTCTTCTCTATTAAAAAGACTGGTCAGCGACTTCATTATCGAATAAAATAGGGTAATTGTCAAAACAGGAGAGCAATTCTCATTTTGGCATGGATTATGACACAGCCGGATAAAATT
>JAGLYY010000091.1 GCA_023131935.1 Spirochaetales bacterium
GTCAAATGGGCCATAATGAGAACTGTTGAAAACAGGAAAGTTAATGAGCGGACTGGAAGCGATACGGCATTTTCTTGAACAACCGGGATTTTCTTTTACTCTCGAAGATATCCACGCTGCCCTTTCCGGGGAACCGGGAATCACTCTCCATGATATCCAGGGATACCTCCTCGATTCCCCCCATCTGTTTTATAATGATCAACTGAATCGATGGATTCGGCGGAATGTTTTTTTCCAGGATACCGAGTTTCTCATTCAACCTACCCCCGAGGAATTGAAGCAGGGGATACTCATCCCCGGACACCGGTTTGTGCCCTTCTACAATCCGGATATCTATCCCTCTTCCCTGGAGCTGTACCCAGCCTCTGATGCGGCAGTCCCGAAACAGCCATATATTACTCAGGTACAGGAGCTGTTGAAATACTATACCCTTCACGGCCTTGAAAATTTCCCATACCTGTTGATTACCGAAGACGCGAGCAATGAGGTTGCCTTCATGTTTGGCAATCCGGATGATCAGGAGGTAACTATCAGGGTTTTTTCCCTTAAGGAGTGGTATAAGGATTTCAAGTTTACGCAGGGGGATTATATCAGGGTAAGGGTAAAGGATTGGTCGAAGAGCCGGTTTACCATCACTTATCAGGAAGCAGCCTCCATAGGTTCCTCCTCTATAGAAGACTGGGTACACCGATTCGATGCGGCCTTCAGCCAGGTGTTCAGAAATCTCTCTTTGCCTTTAGACATCCCCACACAGTTGTCCTACGCCTTTTTTTATGGGGATGAGAATCTCAGGAAGTATCCCCAATCCTCAATTGGGGGATATTTATCCGCGTCGAAGGAGATTACAATAAGCAGGCTTGGGCAGCAGCACTGTCTCTGGATGACCGGAGAGAATCCCGCGGATTACGTCATGGAGACCATTCCCTCTTCAAAAAAGGTTATTTCTTCTACCGATGGATTATTACGGGAATTAGGGTATCCCTACACCGAGGAGGAGTTGGAGGGATATATGCGGGATGCCCTGTTCAATAAAGATGAAGAGCTGAACGGAGTTCTTGATCGATGTATGCCTGACAGGGATGTTCGGTTCTCCGGTGAGGTCCAGAAAGCTGATTTCTACGCACAGACAAATAATCTCTGGGAGGAGGTATGTTCCTCCTATAATCTTTTCAATGATCAGGTGACCGGAAAACTCAGGGATAAGGCACTCAAGTTGACCGATGAATATACCGCCTGGATGTACCGGGTAAACAGGTCTCTCCATGTTTCGACATCCTCTCCCCAGGAGGATATTCTGGAGCTTTCCCAGGCCGCGGCCCATCTGTCGGGGATAATAGCCCGGCTTAATAATCCTCAGGACCTATCCCCCCAGGATGAGCAGTCTATAGGGAGATCGATAGAACGGCTGATAATTATTTTTCGCGATCTCATGACTCTGATTGAAACTCAGGTTAAACCGGAACTCTACCTCTACCGGTCTGCACAGAATATGGGATTTCTTACCCTGAGGATTGGATTGATGGATTTGCCAACGGATGTCTGGCGTATCATTGAGGTCCCCGGCTGGATAAAAGGTGATAAACTCCATCCCATCTTTCAAGCTGCCATGGGGTGGGGTAACTGCCATGATTTTTCCCTCCGGTATGAGGGGAAAATGATGCGGCCATCCGGAAGCATTGCTGAATACCTCAAACCGGGAGATCTGCTTGAATACCGATATGATTTGCAGGATGGATGGATTCACAAAGTTGAGGTTTTGGCGGTAAAACCGGCGGAGACGACCCTCATCAGCAAATGTACCGATGGGGCAGGGGCGTGCCCACCGGAAGATTGCGGCGGGCCAAAGGGGTACGCAAACCTCCTTTCGCTTACCCGGGAACCCGCGGGTTCAAAAAAATTCTCAATCATACCGCCCGATCCTGAAGCTTTCACTCTGCAAACGGCAAATCAAAGGCTTAAAGAATTGTAGGTAGGCTATTAGGCTGTAGGCTGTTAGGCTATTAGGGTTTACGCATTGACCGAAGCAGGGCACCCAAAACCTTCTCTGTCTCTACAGTTTTTAATTCACAGCTGGAAATGTCATATTTGAAAAGTCAACCCATATATTTCTTCCCAGGGAAATCCCCTGATTTCCCGATAGATCAAGAGCACTACCTCATCAGCCAATTCAAACGCTCTGAGCTTCCTATGATCGCGCACGATTCCCTCCCGCGGTACTACACAGCCTATCCTACCTAATAGTCTACAGTCTATCCACCTACAGCCTTCTATATATTGATGTATCAAATCGCTTGGACCGGGGCTTCCCCGAGGAGTTCCTTTAATTGCCGGATATCATGAACAAGTTTTGATCTGTCGAGGTTCTGAAATTTCCTGGGGACCATTTTACGGCTGGTACATTCGAGGACAGCCACGAGATTCTGAAGCTCGATTTCATGAGGGTAGGAGGGTGGAACAAAATCTTTCATTGCATCATCAAGGTCCTCTTTTGTGATAACAACGTGATTTCTCATAGCAGCGCTGAATTTCGCTCTGATCAGGATTGCTTCGAGGTCAGCTCCGGATGATTCGAAGTGGCAGCGTTTGAGCATGTCAACAATAGAAATTTTCTGGATTTTTATTTTCAGTTTTCGGATGAGGGTTTCAAAGAGGTCCTCTTTTTCCGCGGCGCCGTTGGGATAGAAGAGTGCCAGGTGTTCTTCCGCCCGTCCCTGCCGTTTCAGGTCAATGGGTAAAAGATCCGGACGGCAGGTGATGAGGAACCAGATGATCTTGCCGCGGTAATCGGTGTTTCCCATGAAAGCGGACAGCTGCCCGAATATCCGGTTGCTTGTACCTGAATCCCCCTCCTGGTGCCGGTCCCCGAGAATAGCATCCGCTTCATCGATCATCACCCCCACCGGGGACATCGCTTTGAGGATATTGAGCACCTTTTCAAAATTCGATTCTGTAACTCCCTGCCATTTGGATCTGAAATTGCGGAACCGGACAATGGGTATTCCAATCTCACCGGCAAAGGCGTTAACCATAAAAGACTTTCCTGTTCCTACAGGACCGGAGATGAGGTATCCCATTGGCAGAACATCGAGACGTCCCTGTTTGATCGCCCTTGCGGCACTTTTGAACCGCTGTTTTACGAAATCGTGCCCCGAGACCATTGAAAGATCATGTTCGGTTTCAATAAACTCAAGGAGACCGGCTGCTTCGTTCTCGATAATCTCTTTTTTCTTTTCCCGGAGATAATCGAGGGTGATGGGACGGTCCTCCTGATAGGATTCCGCTGCCAGCTGGTTCAGATTCATAAGGTTGAGACCGCTGGTGATTTTTGCGATCCTGTCAGGATTGAGATGGGTCTCAATAAGAAGTTCCGCCCTGCGGTCGAGCCAGTGCAGAAAACTCTTTCGCACGGTTTCGTCAGGTATGGGTATATTCACCTTCACTGTACTGGGGGAACGGATGAGCCGGGGGCTTAAATCCGCCAGGTTTTCGGTAAGCAGGATAATTGAGGTATCCCCCTGGGTGAAAATGGGATCGTGGGACCACCTGTTCAGGGTAACCAGACAGTACCGGTCCTCTTCGCTCATTCTGGCTAAATCGCTGTTCGGTACGATGGTCTCAGCATAATCGATGATAAGGACAATCCGCTTCTGCTTCGGAATATTAAGCATGAAGTATCGTTCAAGATAAACAAAAGCCTCTGTCGGATCGGATGTAAGGAAGTCACCGAGTTCTTTTTCCGGATAGGTTTTTGTCATAACCCGCAGGTATTCTTTCTGCATCTCCGGTGTACAGAAGTTTATTCCCGAAGAACGGTCATAAAAAGCTATGATATCCCGGTTGCCAAAAAGGACCTCAGATATGAACTCCTGAATTCTTACAAAAATAAATTCTCCTTCAACCATTTTGTTTGGGAGAAAATCTCTGATATTCCCATGAATCAGGTAAAGATTCGTTGTTTTTGAGCAGTATTTATACGAAAGATCCTGTGCCCAGTTTGGGAGGACCTTAATGAACTCGAGGTTCTTTAAAATAAGTTGTTCCGACATCCCCCCCCCCGGATATGTGAGATTTGTTAGATCAAGTATAAGTCGAATGCCGGGACTGGTCAATCTTCCGGGCCTTGTGCTATCTTAAAACCGGGAAATGAACTTATGTACATGCTATAAGAGGAGGTTGATCTTGGAAAAACTTGTAATCTATACCGATGGAGGGTGTCTCGGCAATCCGGGACCTGGAGGATGGGCTTATTTCATCCTTTCGGGGGGGGAAGAGACCAACGGCAGCGGCGGTGAGGAACAGACAACCAACAACAGAATGGAACTGACGGCGGTAATACATGCTCTTAACGCGGCTAAACTGAACTATCCGGAATCGGTCCTTGAGGTTCACACAGATTCTCAGTATGTACAAAAAGGTATAACAGAATGGATCAACCGGTGGGTCAGGAATGGCTGGAAGACCGTAAATAAAAAACCGGTGAAAAACGTTGACCTCTGGAAAGCCCTGAAAGATGTTTCCGATACCCTGAAAATCATCTGGAAGTGGGTTCCCGGTCACGCGGGAGTCGAATATAACGAGGCCTGTGATACTCTCGTCAAAAAGGAGATGGAGCGTTATCAATAAATATTGTAACTATTCGGGTAGATAGACTGTAGGGAGGAAGGCTGTAGGCTATTCTCCAATTCCAATGGTGTTGAATCCTCCTTTCTATCTCCCCGATATTACAATCGAGGAGTCAGGAAATGATTTTTTGTTATGCTGCTACAGGGTTTGACGGGAACATTGTAATTATTGAAACGAACATCCGTCGAGGGATCCCTGGTATCGATATTGTCGGTTTACCCG
>JAGLYY010000092.1 GCA_023131935.1 Spirochaetales bacterium
TCCATGTCAAAATGAGAATTGCTCCATAGAAACAGTTTTTGTTGAGGCGCTTTTTTTGGTATCTTATTGGTAGGGGTAGAAGGAAATGGCAAACGGGCCATCAGTAATGATTCTGTCTATATCCGCAATTGTCTTCCTGTGGATACTGTGCACCATCCATTTCGGCACACGGCGGGGAATATTGATACCTGTCTATTGGTTCTTTTCCCGGCTTGCTGCCCGCATGGTTATCCCGGCAAACAGGAATTGGACTGAAAATCGAAAGTTCATCGACCGGACCGCGCTGAAAGCTCAGGGGAAACTCATCCCTGTCTCCTCGGTAAAGGATGAATATATCTCTCTCAAAACACACCGGATTCCGGTAAGGATTTACAATCCTTATCCTGACAGGGATCTGCCAATCCTCATTTACTTCCACGGAGGAGGCTGGGTGTATGGAAGTATTGAGACCCACGACAATGTCTGCCGGATTCTTGCGGTTCAGGGAAAACTTGAGGTCCTGTCGGTTGGATATCGTCTTGCTCCCGAAAATCCCTATCCCGCCGCGGTCGAAGATGCCTTTTCCGCCCTTCAATGGGTAATTGGTAACCACCGGAAAAACGAGGTGGATCCCCATCGAATCATTCTTGGCGGAGACAGTGCCGGGGGTAACCTGGCAGCCGTTATCGCTTTGAAGGCAAGGGATGCCGGAATGAAAGAGGTGGTAGGACAGCTCCTGATTTACCCATCCCTGCAGGTGGACAACCTTGATACCGATTCCTACAGGCTTTATCAAGATATGCTCTTTTTAAAACGTTCAGATATAAAAAAGTATGTTAAGCTTTATCTTCCAAATCCGGAGGAACGCAGAAATCCAGCTGTCTCTCCCCTTTACGCGGAGAGCCTCAAGGGACTCCCTCCCACATTTATTATGACTGCGGAATTTGATATTCTTCGGAGTGATGGAGAACTGTACGCGGAAAAACTGGCTCGGAGTGGCGTACCCGTTACCTGCCAATACTGGCCGGGATCCATTCACGGCTTTATTTCCATTACCAGGCGGTTCTACAATCCTTCCCGGAAGGCTTTAAAGGCTATCGCCTGGTTCTTGCGTTCCCTGTTTTATCGAACAGGTAAAAGCTCCTTTCATACATCCTGTCGAACCACCGGGTATCCAGGGACAGGAGGAAACCGGTAATACTGCCAATCACCGTCAAACTTAAAAAGAGATAAAAGAGTTGTGAAAGGGTTTTATGGAGTTCCTGTATGATGAGAAAAGCGGGCAGATCGGATACCGAAAGGATGAGGATAAAAATTTGAGCGACGGCAAAAAGGCCCCAACCCGCTTTCACCCTGGCGCGCTTTTGTATCATGAAGATCTCCGACATGACCAGATCGGTAAATTGGCTGGTGGAGAGCCATTCTGTTATCTCAACTTCATCTTCTCCGGGGAATTCGATGGTTTTCAATATCTTATCAAGCCTGTCAGTTTCATAATTACTCATCATCGTCATCTCCCATATATCCTTCCAATTGTTTTTTGATCATCCCTTTGGCCCGGGAAACCTGGGACTTCACCGTATTTACCGGCCGGTTTAAGATCCCTCCGATCTCCGCATAGGTAAGACCATCGAAGAAGTGCATCTTCAGTACCAGGGCGTAAAGGTCCGGCAGATTGTTGACCGCTCCCTTTATCTTGATTTTTAGCTCATCCTTGATAACCAGCTCTTCCGGAGTGTCCTCCCCGGTATCGAAGCTGTCAATTTCCCGATCAACCTCTCTGGCGGCTTCGAGGGCAACTTTAGAATCCCGAAACCGGTTTACCCCCAGGTTGAAAGCTATCCGGTAAATCCAGGCGGAAAAGGACCCCTTTCCCCGGTAGGTATCAAGTTTTCTGAAAGCCCGGAGAAACACCTCCTGGGCAAAGTCTTCCGCTTCCGGTTTGTTGCGGCAAAACTTCAGGCCGCAATAGAATACCCTCCCTTTGTGCCTGTCTATGAGTATTCGATAGGCATTGGTATTCCCATCGAGGACCAGCCGAACAAGGCCCCCGTCGTCAGCATCCTTCACCTATTCTTTATGAAGGCGCCGGACAACAATGAAATGAACGATGATCCCTGCCCCGGCCATTGTCGGGATAAGTCCCCCGAGGAGAGAATCTCCAATTTCGCCTTTGAGCAGGAAAAAAAACAGCAGGGCGATTCCCACGAAGAAAGACACGATCCCGATAAGCAGTAACTTTTCATCGAGCCTCCTTGGAAGAGGAGTCCCCCCCTTATCGACTATGAAACGGATTGTCCTAAAATCCCAGAGGAAATAGAAAAACCCAAGAAACCCAAGAACAACCACCGCCACCAGTGGGATCGCTGCAATAAGAATTTGAGCGGCATCATTCATCGCCATATATCCATCCTTCTCCTGTTAATATGCGTAACTGTGAGAGTTTCTCTCCCTCTCTATCCATTCTGACATAGAAAAGTGGGTATGGGTTGCAAAAAATCGCAAATTTTCTGCAACCTTTTCCGGCAAATCCATGTCGTGGTTTAGTGGATAGCAGGAAATATCCCCTAAATCGAACCGGCTGTACCGGATGAAAGGAATAATGGACTATGCAAAGATCATCAGCGCTTTTTCTTGGAGACTCAATTGTAAAAGGGGTCTCTTTTATAAATGGAAGATATAAAACTCTCCAAGGCTCTTTTTATAACCGGGTCAGCGAATCAGCTTTCCGGACTACGGTCAACAGGGGGATGTTCGGTCTGACATCCGAGAGGTTTCTCAGTAAAATTGATAATCTTCGTGGCATTGATCATGATGTTCTCTTTTTTGAAATTGGGGGGAATGATTGCAATTTCAAATGGGAAGAGATAGCTGATAACCCTGAGGGGAAGCACTTTCCTGCTGTCTCAAAAGATCAGTTCAGTGAAAACCTCTACATGATATATGATGTCTTAAAAGGACATGGCAAAAAAACAATTGCAATGAATATGCCGCCGCTTCACGCGGAAAAATTCTTTGATTTTTTAAGTGTACGGCTGTCACCTAATAATATATTAAAGTGGCTGAAAAACATCAGCAAAATATATTATCACCATGAATCCTACAACAATATTTTTGAAACAGTGACCCGGAATTGCGGTGTTGAATTGATTGATATAAGAAATCAATTTCTTCTTGAAGATAACCTCGGCACCCTTATCGGGGTTGACGGGATGCACCCGACCGAAGAGGGCCATGAGCTTATTTACCATGCCATTAACAGGTATTTGATAGCCGTGTAAAAGCGGACATTATTATTCCCGGAGATTAAAGGATATTCCCAGGGGTAACTGATGAAAAACATTTTGCTGATAGAACCGAAAGCGCCGGATTTCAATATCTATTCCATGTACAAACTTCCCCGAATGGGACTGGTCCTCATCGGGACCATGGCGAAACGGGCGGGCTATAACGTTAAAATCATTTTCCAGGAGGCGGTTTCGGTAACCACCGACCACATCCTCTGGGCGGACCTTGTGGGGATACACGCGAGGAATAATCTACGGAAGTGGGGGAGAAACAACCGGGGCAGGATGAAGCACCTGGAGAGTACCAGCCGGAAAATATTCACCGGCCGGTACCAGGGCCATCCATCCGCGGCGGTTGTCCCTCTAAAATAACTTAGAAAACCTGGAAAGCTTAGTAGTTCAGTATAAACCCAAACCTGGCTGTGAGGATCGGCGGTCTAAAACTCACATCGTACCGGGAGAGGATATTGTGGACTACTTTCCACTCAGTAATATCGACACTTGGGTTGTAATTCCAATAATCTGAAGTATCATTGCTCATAATCGGCGGCGTCAGCATTGCCCCAACCCGGGCGATGAACCTTAAGTTCTGTCCCAGGCGGATCGCCGCTTCAACCGCGGCATCCAGTACCACGTTTAAGAAGGTGGATGAGGTGCCGAAACCGGCGTCTCCATACACTCCGTTGATAGAAGACTCAAAGTCCATGTGGCCCGCGCCGATACTGGCGCCGATTCCCAGTT
>JAGLYY010000093.1 GCA_023131935.1 Spirochaetales bacterium
GTACCAGGTGCAGCTTATAGGTCGCGTCGTCAATTACAATCGTATGACCCGCGTTTGCCCCGCCTGAATAACGAACTACAATTTCCGCGTTTTCAGAAAGGTAGTCGACAATTTTACCTTTCCCTTCATCTCCCCACTGGGCACCGATGACTACAATATTCATCCTGTCACATCCTTATCTACCGGGAATAATTCGGAGCTTCCTGGGTTATCATTACGTCATGAGCATGACTTTCCCTCAAACCCGCCGATGTGATCTTAGCAAATTTACCGTAATGCCGCAATTCTTCTATTGTTCTGCATCCGCAATAACCCATTCCCTTTTGCAAACCTGTGACAAGTTGATGAAGAAATGGTTTGAGTTCTCCCTTGTATGGGACCCTTCCCTCTATTCCCTCAGGTACCGGTGCCTCGTCCTCTTTCATTTGATACCTGTCACCGGATCCCTCTTTAATTGCTCCCAATGAGCCCATCCCACGGTATTGCTTGAACATTCTACCATCAAAAATGATTTCGCTGCCCGGTGCTTCCCGGAGTCCGGCAAAGAGGTTCCCTATCATGACAGTATGAGCTCCGGCACTGATTGCCTTTGTAATCTCTCCGGAAAACTTTATCCCCCCATCCGCTATTACCGGTAAACCCTGTTTCTCTGCTTCCTTCGCGCACTCGAGTACAGCGGAGAATTGGGGGACCCCTATTCCCGCGACAACACGTGTAGTACAGATGGAGCCAGGTCCAACACCGACTTTGACAGCGTCAGCTCCAACTTGTATCAATCGTCTTGTCCCTTCGGCAGTCGCTACATTCCCGGCAATTAAGGTAATATCAAATTCCTTTTTTATAGCCGCGACAGATTCAACAACACTTCTAGAGTCTCCATGAGCGGTATCGATTACCAAAAAATCCACCTTGCTTTCAAGCAGCAGGGGAATCCGTTTCTTATAATCATTTGGAGAAACAGCAGCGCCAACAACGAGCCTGCCGTGGGAGTCTGTAGCAGCGTTAGGAAAATTCTGGTGCTTCTCCATATCCTTAACGGTAATCAAACCGATAAGCCTATCTTTATCATCAACTACAGGAAGTTTTTCAATTTTATAACGGTTGAATTTCTCTTCAGCGCTTTCGGGTGATGGAGTACCCTTTTCAACAACAGGTTCTGAGGTCATTACATCCCGGACCAGAAGAGAATCATCCTTCAAGAAGCGCATGTCCCGTCCGGTGATAATGCCGCAAAGCTTACCACCTTCATCTATAACAGGTAATCCTGAGATTCTATATTTCGCGGTAATCCGTTTAACATCGGCAACCGTGAGGTTCCGGTCAACAGTAACCGGGTTTTCAATGACCCAGTTCAGGAACCTCTTTACCTTCCCGACATGTTCCGCCTGTAACTCAGGCGAAAGATTCCGGTGAATTACACCGGAACCCCCTTCAAGGGCAAGGGCGATCGCAAGATCTGCTTCTGTTACCGTATCCATCGCGGCTGAGATAATAGGAACATTCAGATAGATATCTCCGGCAAGGTGGGTTTTTACCTGGGCATCTGCAGGCATAAAATCCGCGTATGATGGAACGAGTAAAACATCGTCGTAACTGAGGGATTCGGTTATATTCATTTTCTCTCCTAACAAAAATGTTTACGAAAGACTCTTCATTTCCTGCGCGTATCGGGCGCAGATCTCTTTTACCTTACGCACAGCTTGGCCCCTGTATAACGCCGGGGTGGAGAAAAATATTTCCGGATCAAGACCGGTCGCTTCTATTAACTGCTTCTTGACGGCAGTCCATACTGAAGGATCAGCTTTCATCCCTTCTAATAGGGTTATCCCCTTCTCATCACAACTTAAGGTGATTTTTCTGATATGTTCGTGGGCATCAGGATCTCCGGATACCGAAAGGAGGATATAAGCCGCCTCGGCGAGAACTGAATCACCCGCGATTGAAAGGTTCTGTAACAACCTCTTTCTGTCAACAAACAAAGTTGAAAGCACCTTTTTCATTCTGGATAACGCGGCGGCAAATCCCGCAAGATAGTCGGAGACGAAACGGGAAGAGGCTGAGTTGGAAAGGTCTCGCTGATGTTCGGAAATCTGGTCCATAAAAAAGGTCTGTACCCTGGGAAAAAATGCTTTCCAGAGACTCTTTACATGTTCTGAATTCCAGGGGTTCCTCTTCTGCGGCATGGTGGAAGATCCAACCTGTTTGCTTGTAAAGAGTTCCCTGATTTCGTTGATTTCAGATCTCTGGAGATGACGAAGATCATCGGCAAGATTAGCAACAATACCAAACGCGATGTTTGTCTCTAAAAGTATCCTGAGCTGATATTCCGGTTCCACCATCTGAGTTGAATGCTCTGAAGGTTTCAGGTCAAGGCGGTCCAGGAATTGCTCCTCAAGGCCGAAAGGGTCCTTCACGATAAGACTGGTAGCATTATAAGAGCCGACAGCGCCGGCGAGTTTACCCCTGAGGGTATTCGAAAGTCTGTTTATCTCAAGGATCGATTTCCCAAGGCGGGATACATACTCCGCAATGGCAAATCCGAAGGTGATAGGCACAGCATGCTGGCCGTGGGTCCGCCCAACCTGCGGGGTTTCAGCTTCTTGCTCTGCGATCCGGATCAATTCTCCCTCAATCTCCGTAAGCAGTGGAATTATTACCTCCTTAAGGGCTCCCCGTATTCTTATCGCGTTAGCAGTATCTAGGATGTCAACGGAGGTCGCGCCAAGGTGAACGTATGGCCGAATTTCTTCGGGCAATTTCCTTTTCATAACATTTACGAGGGCCCGGATATTATGTTGAGTTTTTTCTTCCTCCTGATAGACCTCATCGGGAGAGATACTCTCACAGATTTTGTCAATGTTTTTGAAAAGCTCCGGTTCCTCTCCGGAGTGAACGGCGATGTGTGTTTTCAGCAGGGATGCCTCGACTTTAATACAGGAGCGGATTACCGCCTCCTCGCTCAGGTGATTTGCAAGGGACTCAAAAAGGTCGCGGTTGGCTAAATAATACCGGTGGTCTAGAGGACTCAGGTTGCGAAAAATTGTTCTCTCTTCCATACGGGATGATGCCACATTTTTTCCTGTTTTGTCAAAGGTAAAATTCGGGGCTGTTCCTTATCTTCTTTCTATGGTACAACTTGTATGAGCAGGAAACTATGGATGTATACAAGAAATTATTTCAAAAAGCGCTTAAGGCAGGAAAAGAGCGAAATTACCCCGAAGCAATCACCCTCCTGACTTGTATTACCAGCGAAACTGATTCTTTTCCTGAAGCTTTTCTCTACCTGGGCAGGAGTTACCACGCCCTCGGCAGATACGAACAGGCAATCCAGTTTCTTCATTATTTTATACGATCAAAACCGCAAGTTAGCGCCGGTTATTTTTTCATAGGGCGTTCCTACCTTGCGTTAGGGCTTTCAAGGTATGCAATAAAACCCTTAAAACAAGCAGTTGCCCTTCATCCTGAGTCTATCCAGGGATTTACTTTTCTCGGTATTGCTTATCTCAAACTGAGGCGTCCCGATCTTGCGGTTGCTTCCCTTGAAAGGGCTGTGGAACTGGACACTGAAAATAAAAAACTCTATAACGGATATTTGAACGCCCTTTATCTCCAGGCTGTACGACTCTTCGAACAGGAAGATTTCGACATGGCAAAACAGATTTTCGAATTTCTTCTGACTACCGGGGAGCATCAAGGGCTTTTACCCAATCTCTACCTTGCGATCATTGAACGGGAAAGCGCAAACTATGAAAAGGCGTTATCTTACTATGAAACAGCCCTTACGTTTTCCCCGGAAGATCCGGCTATCCGGTTTCAACACGCCCTCATGTTGTTTCAAGTCGGCCGCGGAGAAGAAGCAGCAGATGCTATCCAATCATTATCGGGAATAATCCCGGGAGTAGAAAACTTCTCCTGGGAGGTCGCGGTAACCAACAGAATACTCGCCGTGCAGTACTATACCGATAAGGATTATCGTAAAGCCCTGCATTTCGCGATCCGGGTACTGCGTCAGGACAATTCAGATATAGATATGCATCTTCTTGCCGGAGAATCTTACAGGGAGACGGGTGATCTTGAGAAATCATTCAACCATTTTCAACGGGCTTTCGAAAAGGACCGGGACCTTCTTGAACCCCGCTATGGAAAGGTTACCATTCTCTGGGTAAAAAAAGAATGGGAGTTACTCTTCAGCGAGCTTGAGGCAATACAAAGGATCGACCCCAGGGATAAGGTTGCGGGATACTACATTGCTCTTATAGGCGAAAAAATTGGTCTTCAACCTGAAGAATGTATCGCTCTTCTTCAGGGACAGATACGAAGCTCCGGTCCTGATCCTTTTCTTATGACAGGTCTTGGCAGAGAGTATATAAGGGCAGACCGGGCAGATCTCGCCGGAAAGTGGTTTTTAAAATCTATTAATATGAATCCGCGATATGAAGATGCATATCTCGGGTTAATTGATGTGGAAAATCTGATTGGAACTCATAGAAAACAGGAAAAGGCTTTACATGATTACCTGAAATTTTTCCCACATAACGAGAAGTATCGGCGCAAATACATTCAACTGTTATACAACAATAAGAAATATGAACAAGCTGTGAAGGAAATTGAACAATTTATCCCATTCGGAAGGAAGGACAGAGGCATCAAACGCCTTCTTGCAATCTGTCACCGCCGCACCGCCCGTTTTCGAGAGGCTTCGGTATTATACCGGCAGTTATTGCTTGATGAGCCTGACAACGAGATTTTCCTCCGTTCCCTTGTATATTGCCTGGAGAAAGACCAGCGAATCGATACAGCACTCACACTGCTCGACCGTGCCCGCGGATACATGCGATGTTCTGCAGATCTCATCCTCATCCACGGGGTTATGCAGTATAAAACCGGGAAACTGGAGGCGGCCCTTGCCTCCTTCCGGGAAGTTCTCGATAAATCTCAGCATGATTGGCGGGCTTACCGTAATATCGGGCTGATTTATGAACAGAAAGGGGTAACTGAAATGGCAGACAGGTATCTGCGCCTTGCTGAAAAGCAACGTAATGATTGAAAACAAAATTAATGCTTGCGCCTTCACCGGCGGCTATCTATACTTCACTTAGGAGGATGCTATGTCTCAACCAAAAGCACTTGATCTTTTTCAGGCCTATGCGGAAGGTAAACTTCCTGACGAAGGCGGCTACATAATTTCATCTTTTTTCAATCAGCAATCTGCCTATACAAAATATGAGGTTGTCGCTTTCGCGGGTGTTAAGAATATCTATCTCTCGGGAGAGGACCTTACCTTCCAAACTGATGGAAATAAAATATTTGTCCTTGTAGAACCCGCGACCTATCCAAAAAAATACATTGAACCATTCAGGCGAACTTCAACGGATAATATCCCACATAGGTTCAGTGAACTTGAAATATACACCGCGAAAAATCAGACGAAGGTCATGATCAGCAAAGAACCGATCATGACTTACTCATCTTTCACCATTTTAAAATCGAAAGGGATCAATTTTTCTCTGTTAATATATAACCTTCCTGATGCCCTTGACACAATGCGAATTTTCTTCGAGCAGAGTTTGAATAAGGAAGCAGGTGTGCCGACGATAGACGCGAAAAAAGCGTCCGGAAGTGTTATTTCCGGGATAAAGAAATTTACTATCATTTGATGAATTCAAAAAGGGCCATGACCCTCACGGTCATGGCCTGCTCTATTAACTCTTCTAACTCCTCTAACGGCCTTTATTCCTTGCTGAGATTAAGCTGTGCCACAGCAAGGTTCGCTATAGGAACGGAATAGACACTACAGGAAACATAATCCAAACCGGCATCCATACAGAACTTTATGTTTTCAGGTATTGCTCCATGCTCTCCACAAAGCCCCTTTTTCAGTTCCGGTCGTGTCATAGTGCCACGGCGAACCGCTATGCTGATAAGTTCCTTTACCCTGTCATCAAGTTTCTGGAAGGGATTACCATTGATAATATCAAATTGGGTGTAGTCCGGCATAAAGGAGGTATAGTCGTCCCGGGAAAGACCAATAGTTGTTTGGGTAAGGTCATTTGTTCCAAATGAGAAGAACTGCGCGTATCGGGCGATTTCCCCTGCTCCGAGAGCGGCACCGGGAAGTTCAATCATCGTCCCGATTTTATAGGGTACCGGTTTTGCCTTTTTCTTTGCTCTCAGTTCCTCTTCAAACTCCACAATCCCTTTATACGCACTTCCTTCGATCCGTTTACCATACATGATGAGTTTAAGCTCATCTTCATTCATGATGAGGGGGATCATGATTTCAGGAAATACCTTTACTCCTTCATCCTTCAATTTATAGAGAGCTTCAAAGATAGCCTCGATCTGCATGTGGTATACTTCGGGATATGAAACAGCGATCCGGCATCCCCGGTGACCGAGCATAGGGTTAAACTCTCTTATGGCATCGCACTGGATCCGAATCTCCTTTTCGTTTACCTTTTCTCCCTCAGCTTTCAAGAAATCCAGGAATTTCTTCATCTCATCTTCATTATGGGGTAAGAACTCATGGAGGGGAGCATCAAGCAATCTGACGGTAACATCTTTCCCTGCCATAATCTTGAACAGCTTGTAAAAATCGGTTTTCTGCATCACTTTGAGTTTTTTGAGGGCTTTTTTTCTCTTCTCCTGGCTGTCAGAAACAATCATCTGTCTGAAGACATTAATACGGTTTTCGTCAAAAAACATGTGCTCTGTTCGACACAGGCCAATCCCTTTCGCCCCAAACTTCAAGGCCAATGCAGCATCCCTCGGTTTATCCGCATTTACCCTTACATGGAAATCCTTAACATACTTCTTTACAGCCTCGACAAAATCAAGGAGCCCCGATTCTTTCGGGTCCGGCTCAATAAGGTCCGCTTTTCCAATGTAGATTTGTGGTTCCCCATATTGAGGAACGTTAATGGAGATCAGGTCCCCCTCTTTGATGGGAACCTCCCCAATTGTTGCCTTTTTCCCTCTGATTTTTAAACCAGAATGAACCAGAGAAACTTTGCCATATTGCCTTGCGACGACCGAAGCGTGAGCGGCGTATCCACCCTCTGATGAAAGAACTCCTGTTGCAACTTCTATGGCCTTAACATCTTCAGCAAATGTTGCAGGCATACAGAGAATCATTTTGGTATCTTCACCCAACTGTTGGGCCATTTTGTATGCGTTTAAAAGAGCGTCGGTAGTGAAGTAGGCCCTCCCTATTGCCGCTCCAGGGGCCCCCGCGATACCGCCAACAATTTTTTTCATATTTTTTACGGAAGCAAGGTCAATGATAGGGTGAAGAATTTCATTTAACTGCCCGGGTTTGATGGCTTTTATCATGTGAACATCGTCTATTATTTTACGATTCACAAGATCGAGCAGGGTTTTAATATCCGATTGAGTTGACTTTGTCATAACCGGCCGTTGATCAATGAGCCATACTTTCCCCTGCTCAATAGTAAAACGGATTGACCTTATTTCTTTGAAATGGTCTTCTACCTTTCGCCCGATCCGCTGGAGGGATTCTAAGAATTTTTTATCTATCTTGTTGATATCTTTTCCTTCAGATTCGGCGGAATTGAAATCGTTAATATTATAAATGCCGGAAAGTTTATCTTCCCCGGTTACAATATTCCTGGTGAAGAAATTTCCGCTGGCGCTGTCTTTACCGAAATTTCCATATACCATGGGCTGCACAAGAAGCGCGGCGTCTTCCTCATCCAGATTATCAAGATCCAGCATGTGGCTGATTCTTTTAAGGGCCAGCTCAAGCTGGACATAAGCATCACTGAAAAAACCATCAGGAAGATATTTTTCAGCCAAGTTAAGGAGTTTTTTATAATTTTTCCCCTGATTTTTCCCAAATAAATCAATTTCAATTTGTTGGATAAGCTCTCTGATAGCTTTCTCAACGGAAGGTTTTTCTTCCAGCTCCGCGATTTTTGCTTCAATTTCCAGATATCCATGTATGAGATAGAGTACTTCCCTGTGCCCGGAATCTTCGCCGACAAAACTATTGAACCCGGGAATGGTCGCATCTGTTAATCCAAAATTATGGAGGGTTGGATAATTAACTATAGCAAGGTTCGGACTGATGACAATCTTGACAAGAAGAGGTTTTTCCGGTTCGTTAAACACTTTACCGGTCAATTCCTCAGATTTTTTAAGACTCGATTTCAATATACCCTTTAAGTTGATATCTGATAGGTGCGCCGCGACATCAGCGTCAATAATAAATCCCGGCAAGATAGGTAAATCGAGGGAAGCAAATTCCATTGCCTGTTTGCCCCTGATACCTATCTTATCAATAATAGTATCTTTCATTTTATAGACATTCTGACTGAAAAAATGGATATTCTTTTTCATTATAATCCCTCTCCCACTCTAAACTCCCGTGGTTTCTTAGAATAATTTAAGTACCGTGTTAACCGGGAATCGGAGAAAATCTTCGAATCTAGGGCTTGCTCCCTGATACAGATACCGCTTGAGTTTTGCGACATCTTTTATCTCTTCTCCAGCAACGGAAAAGAGTATTGAACTGCCATGCTTCACTTTACCCCATTTAAACAGGGTATTTATATCATTTATCTTTTCACCGTCGTAGAATATGTATACTTCCAGAGCTGGATATTTAACCTTATAACTCTGGATTGCTTTTTTCCATGCTTCAACGTTCCCATTATGGAAAAGTTCGTTTGTGACCTGAATAGCATAGAGGGGGGTCATCCGAACAGCTTTCCCCTGAGCGGGTGCTGGCTGGACCGTCTCAAGTTTTTCTTTTACTTTTTTTTCAACAGCTTTTTCCTGTTTTGGTTTTCTCCCGGCAGCTTTTTTCGGGGCCGGCTTTTTTGGCGCGGGGGGTTTAGGTTTTGAATAAGTAAATGAACCCTTTAATAAAACCTCAGGTGTTTTACCTTTTTTATCGTAGAATAACCCAAGTAAACGGTTTATTGCCGCGCTGGCAGTTTTCTCCTCTATTTCCTTCTCAAATCCACCACAGTAGATGGTCAGAAATTCATTCTTCTTCAAGGATTGAATAAAGAGCCAATGATCCTGGTTCTTCGGATTAATCACACAGAGACCAAGCTCAGGATGATGATAAGAAATAACAAGATCTACAGCATTCCATCTTTTTAATTCATTATGAATAACGCTGAAATCCGATATGGTTTGTTGCATGTTATGTGATACGAACCGATAGGAAAATTTATCGACAAGTAGAGCATAGAGAATCGGTGCTAATTGATTTTGCTCTATCTCTTTTTCGGTTAGTAGTTCATTCAAGACTTCTGCCAGATTTACCTTATTATTAATATCCCCCAGAAGAGAGGAGACCGCCTGAAAATGCCCGAGAGACTTATTGAAGCCATCCCGGGAAAAAAAATGTTCATATCGGTATTTTTGACTTACCATTACCTATACCTCGATTCGGAAAGTCTTTAATCGCATCTTTAGTGTAAAAAAGCTGAACAGAAAATGCCCCCGTTTCCGGGGGCATTTGAATCTCCAATTTACAGAGTCTTTAACCCGGAATCGCTTTTCCTGGGACGACCCCGCTTCTTTTTCCCTGTATCGACTACACCCCTACCCCTTGTTGTGGTTTTCTTTCTTGTTGTTTTTCTGGGCTTCGCGATAACCGTCCGGGCTTTTTCTGCTGAAGATGCTTCAGAAGGAGCGTTCAACATGTCAAGATAGCTGGCTCCTTTGCTTGCAGCGGAAGCGTCTTCTTCTCCCATATCCGTTGCAAAGTGCATGTCAATGTCTTCTCGAACCGTTGAGCGGCGTCTTGAGAAGGATGCGAAAGCCGCGTCCATGAATCCTTTGGAAACACCATGAAGGAACTCATTAAGCACATTTGCCATTCCATCGAGAGTAGCTTTTTTCCTCTTGATAGAGGTAATATCGACGTCCAGTAACAGTCCGGGCTGAATATGGTAGGGATTGATCATGTAGTCGAACTTATTAAAGTCATTCTCGAGATAATGGAGTCTGTCTTCCATTACCCGCCGTTGTACCGGATAACGAAATCCGTACATTTTCTGAAGCTTTTCCCTCATAAGGATGAGCATCTTTTTTACTTTATCCTTTTCGTAGAGGTATGTTCGGTTCATTTTCTCTACCTGAGTTTCAGCTGCGCGTACATAGGTGATCTCATCCCACGTTTTATCAATATCGTCGTAAAGGGGATCACCGGTCTTGGCTTTGATTTTCTTCCTGATCTTTCCCGCGTAAATCTTTCCGAGATCGCTAAAGTCAGTAACTCTCTTGAGGAACTTTGTATCGGTGTAAACCATTTCAAGTACATCCCAGAGATGCTGAACTTCAACTTCAAAGGATTTCAGCTGTACATCGTAGGCTTTCCGTTCTTCGATAAGCTGGGCGTTATCATAGTACTTCATCTTGATTTGATACCGTTCGTCGGGCAGCTTTGCCGCGTCGGTATCCTCGTATTCCATGATGATGAGTTCCCTCGCGTTCTTGAGGTTGTCTATATACTGATATCCCATTTTTGAGGTATCGAGGATAGAGGTGATTGAGTTGATGGCGGTGTTATATCCGCGGTTCCTGATATTCTCGATATCCATGATCTTCTTCAGATTCTCACGAATATTTACTTGATCAAAAGATTCAGGATCGATTTCAGCCCTGAGACCCTCAACTCTGTCCATCAGTGTCTTTGCAAGATATTTGTACCGAATGGATTTTGGATTATCCTTTTCGTCAGAAGTATGAGCTTCGACCCGCCGCATTTTCTCAAAGATGATTTCACTATCGTTAAGCTCCTCTTTGCCCTCATCAATGAGCTGTTCTTTCAGCTTCTCGATTTCCCTGTCAATGGCATCAATAATCTGCTTCGCGATAAGGTCCTTGATGAGGTACTCGACAGTTACCTGATAGTGGAAGATCGGGCTGATAAGTTCAGAGTCAAGGATATTGACCGACAGTTTTACATCGGAAACGGTCTTAGGTTTGTAGATATTGTCCTTGAAAGAACATTTCACGATTGAATAGGCGTTTTCACCACGTATAAACGCACCTACGTCTGTTTTCTGCCGGAGCAGTGAGTTAGTCAGGTTCTCAAGATCATTTACACCCCGCTGAAGGTGTCCCTGAAGGTGACCAAACATGTTGACAATGGATTTTTCGATTTCACCGGTGTTGAACTTATCCACACCGCCGACTTCATCGAGCAGAGTTGCTATGTCCCTCGGGGTATACCTGGTCAGGACCTTCATCTCCTCTTTGTCGATAAAGTTCCTGACCTTTTTCACCATTTCGTCTTCAGATGTGACGATATAACGATTGAACATGTTCTGGTAGTTCTGGTTGAAGTAGTTGTAAACTTTTTCCTTCAAACCACCCATAACGTCCAATTTATCCAAAACTTCTTTCGGCAGTTTGCTATGTATATGAGTTAGTACTTTATCGGTCTCCTCTTCCAGGAGTCGATCAACCTCCGCCTGCTGATCTCTGCTTTCCTGAGCAAGGGAGTTTCGTGAACCGACGGCACTCCTTTTCTCGGGATGAAAAACCATCGGGCTTTTCGGTAAATCTATGCTTCCCATTACGCTCTCCTTTAATTGTGGTTATACACTAATTATCCATAGAGGAAGCAAAATGTAAAGCACGTTTTTTTTTTTTTTAGTTTTTTGCTTTTACCCTTCCCTCCTAGGTGCTATTATGGAACTGCTATGAAAACGAACAAATATCTATCAGAAATTAAGAAGGTAATCCTTCTCACTGTTGTTTCTCTTGTTCTGGTCTCCACGGCGATGGGTGATGAGCGGACTGAGAATATCGATGTCTTCCTGGTTCTCGATAAAAGCCTTTCAATGGTAGAGGAGATCGGGGAAGTACAGAAGTATGTAAACGATGCTATCGTAAATAAACTTCTAATCCCGGGGGATTACCTCCTCGTCATCAATTTTTACGGGGAAGCCCTGATTCATATTGATAAAACCATCAGAAATGATCAGGATAAAGCTGTTCTGCGGGGAAAGATCGGCGAGATCCTTGCCGATGGCCGTTTTACCGATATAGGCAATGCCCTGGATGCCCTAAAACAGGCTGTAGATACCCATGACTCCGGAGATCGCCGCCGTTATCTTCTGCTCATCACCGACGGCATCCAAGAAGCCCCGCCCGAAAGTAAGTATTATTCACCCGATGGTTCTTTTAACCATTTTTTCCTGGAGAATACCAAAACAATACAGAAAAAGGGATGGAAAATACATATTCTCGGAATTGGTACCAGCTCAGCCGCCCGGGAAATCGCGAGGGAACTTTCAGGCGAATATACTCAGGTAACAGAAGAACCTAGCGCTGAAGAGATAGAACAGGCCGCCGGTGAACTCCTCGGCAGGATCGAGGTGCAGGGTACGCCCCGGATTTCCAGGATAAAGAAAGATGGATCTTTCATCCTGACCATCCCCTTGAAAAATGAAGGTTATACCGAAGAAAAGACTGTTCATGTAGATGCCGTAGAACTCTCTATCCCAGGCGCTTCAGCCGGAGAACAGGAAATTAACGTTCTTACCGCTCCGGTTTCAATTACCATACCTGTTGAAGATGAAATTACACTGGTACTGCCTTTAACCTTAAAGAACATCCCGGAAGATGATGTTCCGGAGGGGCAGATTGTTATCCGTTTCAAAGGAGATACAGTCTTTTCCCCCGCTTATTTTGAACTGGCACTGAGAGTACCCGGTTTCTTAAGCACATACTGGTGGCTTATCCCCGTTGCTCTGGCAGTTCTGCTGCTGATTGGTTTACTTCTTTCGAAAGTATTATCATCAGGCAAAGCGGTTTCCTTCAACTGTGAAATTGAAGATGGGCCTGTCAGAAAAAAACACTATACTGTCAAGAGTGGTCACAGTATTCTTCTTTGCAGCGGTATCATGGGATTAGGTATCCACGAGCATAAAACCGGGGAAGTTGTAGGGAAATTTCACGCCGACAAGCAGGGTCTTCATTTTCAGCTGGAGGAAGCGGTCAAATACACTGTTAAAGGAGCTGTACCGGCAAACATCCTCGGGCAGGTCCTTGAAATTATCAAGCCGGATAAAAAAAAGGCAATATTGCGTTTTGAAAAGGAATAGTATGAATGCGGTTCCAACCTGTTAAGAATTTTATAAGCGGAAATGACAGGTTCATACTCACTTCCCATGAAACTCCGGACGGGGATGCTATCGGCAGTGAGTATGCCATGTACTGTGCTCTAAAAATTCTTGGCAAAAAGGTCCGAATAATCAATGCCGATACCATGGCCTTTAAGTATAAATTTCTTGATGAAGATGGTGTTATTGAAACCCTGGAACCGGGGGAAACTCCTCTTGAAAATCTTGCAGCTTGGTCTCTCTTCATTCTTGATACAAACGACATTCACAACATCGGTGAAGTCGCCGATCTTATTCTGCCGAAAATCCGCGAATACTTTATTATTGACCATCACGAAGGCAGTGAAGAGATCGTCAGCAGGAACCATATTGAGGAGGATGCTTCTTCTACCTGTGAAGTATTGTTCCAACTCTTCGAGGAAATGAAGATCCCTTTGAATTTTTCCATGGCTCAAGCCTTATATGTGGGGATTGTCTACGACACCGGATCCTTCGTCTACCCGAAAACAACGGCAAAAACCTTTGGAATCGCAAAAAAGCTTATCGAAATGGGGGTAAATTCCAACTACATCTTTGCCCGGATTTATGAAAGCAATTCCATTTCCGCCCTCATGCTTCAATCGAAAGTGCTTGCGAGCCTGGAGCTTGTTGTCGACCAGCATATAGCAATACAAACAATGCTGAAAAAGACGATAGAAGAATGTGATGCCATGTATGAAGAGGCAGATACCATTATCAACATCCCTCTTAAAAGTGAAAACATTAAGGTCTCGATCTTCTTTAAGGAAAACCATCAGGGGATTCTACGATGTTCAATGAGATCAAAAGGAAATATTGATGTTGCTGCCATTGCTCAGAGTTTTGGCGGAGGCGGTCATAAAACCGCGGCAGGTTTCAAGAGTAAGTATCCCCTTGCGGAAATAAAGGAAAAAGTGTTAAAAAAGTTACAACCTTACTTTGAATAACCCGGAATTGTGAGTTCTATGAATATGAAATATTTTTATTTTTTTGGACTTTTCCTCATTGCACTTCTGCTTTTAGCAGGTTGTGAAGAAGAAAAGCCGGTACCTGCCGATCCTGTCACGATTATTCTCGGTGAGGATGATCAGCTTGGAATTATTGAAGCAGCAAACAGGGAAATTGGCAATGTCCAAGAATCTGAAACCGATGGTCCAAAGGTTTCAATATCCAGGAGCGACAATCTTCTTCAGGTTTTCACTCAGAATATTGATTTTGACCTGATAGATGAACAGATCCTGATTCTTAAAGACAGGGAAAATGCTGAATCTCCTATTCGTATTGCAGTTGTTGATTTTGATAATGTCTTCGACAAATATAGAATCACCTGGGAAAAAGCGACAACATCTACAAGTATCAGAGCTTTTAACTTTACCCTCATGGACCTCATTGGTGATCATAACCCGGAGCTTGTCTGTTTTGGCGCGAATGCAGAAGGGGAACAAACCCTCGATGTTTTCAGAAAAATCAAGAGCCCGACAGGGGTAGGCCTCTATTACGGAAACATCGCGTCTATTCAAGTGAAGGGATCCATCGAAATTGAAGAGGTGCAACGTTCGGCAGCATACCAGGCCGGACATAAAAATGGTGTCAGTTTCCCTATTATTACATTCACACGGAAACCTGAAACAGCAGAAGATCAGAGGGAAACCCTCAAACGCACCTATTACTGGAGATTCCAGAAGGACAAGTATGTCATCTTGCAGGAGGAAAAAATTCCAGGCAAGGTTATCGAGGATCAGCAGCTGAAAGAATTGTTTCGTCAGGGTTCAAAGGAATTTGAAGACTTCCTGACAGGTCCATGGTACCACGGGGTAGACTCTAATGGGCTGCCTGAACGGATTATTGTTTTCGAATCTGAAGATCGATGGATCATCTTCTACAGCGGAGAGGTCCAGGAAGTTTATTTCTGGAACAGTTCTGACAAATTCCTCTCCGATAGTCTTCAGGTCAGAGGTACGAACGACGTGACCCCCTATATCCTGAAGCGTATTACCATTTATGCCGACGGTATGGATCTCATTCGTATTACTATAAAGGATATTGATACAAGTACCGCGCTTTCCTCAGGAAATAAAGAATGGAATGGTGTCTATTATCGTATTCATGAAGATCTTCTAAAAACTCTCATTCCGGACAGTGAATCCAAAAATGCGAATACGCCTCCACCGGAACTTTCAGGTTACTATGTAAATGAAACAGGCGGCAGGATTTATTTCGAAGAACCGGATTTCAATCTTGAGGAGGATGGGAAAACTTTTCAGGGAGGATACGCCCTGTATCGACTTGAAGATTTGATTCTTGAAATGAAAATAATAGGGGCAGATAGCCTTGTCCAGGAAACCAGAACCTACAAAGCAGATTTTTCTGTTAGCAAGAGAGAAACTGAGATTATCAGAACATTGAACTTACGCCCGGGTAGAATTGGAATACATGGTTTTCAAGCGACCGACGATTCCATCCTTCGCTATGAACAGGTAGAAATAATCGAAGAGGAATAGGAAGTAAAAAACGGCTATTCGTAAAGGGGAAAACCTTCAAAACCATGGGTTTTCAGCCGCAGGATTTCTTCCTGAAGTTTTTCATAAGGAATATCGGGTACAATAACCCTGAAATATATTTTCTCATCCCTTTCTATTTCAACGATTGCACCTTCTATCCCGACTTTTTCAAGATCCAGAATACGATATTCCGCGTTTTCCCTGTCAAGAAATGAACCAATTTGGATTGATATCAATTCCGGGTCTGTTACAGCTGGTCCCGTAAGAATTGCGCTCTCCTCAGGATTCTTTTCAGTTTCCTGTGGGCCAGGTAACAGGCCGAAAGTATCCAGGGCGCCGGAATAGGGAAGCACTTCCCCAGCAAGGAATGCCTCATCAAGAGGACCATGCCCTTCACCATCTTTAAGCAAAGCCAGCCAGAGGATATAGGATGGTTCTGAAGGATCCGGAACATCTCTCATTAACTGTTCAGCTGCTTCTCTCTCCCCTTTTACGCAGGAGATTCTCGATAAAAGTACGATTGCCCGGGTTTTTTGCGCCTGGTCTGATGTTGTTCCAAGAATTGCCCTTGCCTGTAATTCGGCTTTTTGGGTATCCCCCACCTGAAAGCGTAGTTCAGCGGCTCTCAGCAGGGCAATGGACCCCGTAGTTCCACCATAAGAAACATCCTCGTATAAAGTCAGTGCCTGCTCAATGTTGCCGAGCATCTCCAGAAGTATTCCTGAGCGAATGTTGATAACACCGGTTTTTTGTCGTGACAGGCGGCTCTTAAGGACTGAAAGGTAGGTTAATTGTTCATCGGGATCTTTGATGATACTCAGTGATTCTTCAAGAATATCGGGAAAAAGGGAAGATGTCTCATTATCTGAAAGCCATGAAGTATAAAGTTCAAGAGCTTTTTCATTTTCTCCCGCAGCTGAAAACTGCCGCGCCTCTTGAAGGGGGTCCGCGATGACAACTGTTGCGGAGAGAAGGAAGAGAATCATAAATATAATAATAAGATGAGATTCCTTCATAAAACCCCGGTTCAATCGAGTGGTGCCTCTCCTTGTCCAGGGCCCTGCACCAGACTCTCTTTTTTCTTTCTTCTTCTCTTCTTCAGTTTTTCCTCAGTTTTGTCAATTTGTACCCCCGGTTCCGCTATTTCACCGGCACCCTTCGGAGTCTGGTTTTTGGTTATCTGCTTCTTTTTCCCGGCTGCTTTCCGTGCTTTTATCGCGAATGGAAGAGTTACAAGTGAGCCCAGTAGAAACGCGATAAAGAGACTTATAAAGACCGGCACCTCTTTAAAGATAAAAAAACCAAATGAAATGTCAGAAACATTTTTCGCGTTGAGAGCTGAAAAAACAACCGCAATTGCCAATCCAGCAAGAAAAATTACGAGTTTCCATGGCATAAGGACACCTCCATCCCGATAAATGTACTTCCTCGCAGATCCTTAAGATCCACGGTAGTGAAACTGCCAATTCGTTCTGCTTTTCCGTGGAAAACCACCATACTATTCCCTTCAGTCCGTGCAAGCAGTTCATTCCTGTTCTTTTTAGATACAGCCTCAATGAGGACTTTCTCCCTGTTGCCAATCCGCTTTCTCTTCTCCTCGATAGATATCCTCCGCTGGACCTCTATGAGTCGGGAAAGCCTTTTAAGCTTTATTTCCCGGGGAATTGTATCTCCCATATTAAAAGCCTTTGTCCCTTCCCGGGGGTTGTAATAGTAGGTAAAGGCATCAGAAAATCTCACCTTCTCAATCAAATCAATGGTAAGTTCGAAATCCTCTTCAGTTTCTCCCGGGAAACCAATAAGAAGGTCCGTCGTCAGGGATATTGCGGGAATCTCCTGCCTGATCTCATCCACCAGATTAATAAACCATTCCCTGGTATATTTTCGGTTCATTTCAGCAAGAATCTTATCTGAACCATGCTGAACAGCAAGATGAATATGATTACAGAGTTTTTCATTTTCCGCGATTATTGAAATAAGTTCTTTCGGGAAATCCTTGGGATGAGAGCTTAAGAAACGTATCCATTGTATATTGGAAACTTTTAGCGTTATCTCTTTGAGGAGCTGAGGGAAAGTGATAATATCCTCCCCTTTCCGATGCTGGTAAGAATTAACATTCTGACCAAGAAGGGTCACCTCCAGGACACCTCTATTATCAAGATCTATTAATTCCCCAACAATTTCCTCCGGATCTCTTGATACCTCCCTTCCCCTCACGTAAGGAACGATACAGTAGGAACAGTAATTATTGCATCCATGCATTATCGGCATCGAAGACCGGAAAACTCCTTTCCGCCCATAAACCCTTTGAAAAGAAAATTCATCTTTACCAAAAAGATCAATCTTCTCTTCGTTAGAATTGAGGATATCAGGTATCAGGTTTTTTCCAAAGGTCCCAACAATGATATCAACAGAGGGTACCCGCTCCCGGATCTGATCTTTCAACCGTTCAGCCATACACCCCATTACCGCTATTTTCAGCTTGTTTTCTTCTTTTAAAGATTGAAAATAACCGAGGCGGCCCCAGATACGGTTTTCCGCGGTCTGCCGGACAGAGCAGGTATTGAGAATTATAAGGTCTGCATCTTCCGGTCTCCCGGATGGCAGCCAACCCCGGGCTGCCAATTGGATTTCAAGGGCATCCGATTCGGCTGAATTCATCTGACAACCGTAGGTTTCCAACCAATATCGGCCTGAATCTTTCACGATCTTGCTCCTATAAGGTTGGCCAGGAAAATCTTGATTTCATTCCAGTTGTTGTCCTTCGGGAGGAGGATCCACGCACCCTTATCGTAGTTTTCGTCCTTAAGCAGTTCACTATCATCTTCTAAAAAATAGGTATTTGTGTAGGTCGCGTAAAGCACATTCTCTGTGTCGAGGACATTTTTCGCGTCAATAAGGCTTGATTTATGGCTTAAAAAAAGATCAAGAAGTTCAAAGAGGGTAAAATTGGTATCCACGTAGGACAATAACGATTTTAAGATATTATAAGCTCTATCAATATCGCTTACTCCAAGTGAAATAATTTTATCTTTTACCGCCATAAGGATCTGCTGTTGCCGTTTTGAACGTTCGAAATCGTCGCTCGTATGCCGGGATCGGGCAACCCTGAGTGCCTGGATCCCGTTTAAATGATAGGTTCCCTTTGGATAGTAGAGAGTGCTCCACTGTCCCCGTTCTTTAATCCTGTATGTTGGATCTATGAGGTCCTCCTCTAGGGTGATATCAATTCCGCCTAAAATGTTTACCGTATCGATAAACGCGTACATATCGATGACAATGTACCTGCTGATCGGCAAACCGGTGATTTTTGAGAGTTCCTTAATGAGCTGTGCCGGGCCAAAGGAGCGGTAAATCCCATTGATTTTTCGTCCCCGGTAATAAATATCCCGGGGAACCCCGACCATTGTTACTTTACCGCTGCCTCCATCAGCATGAACGAGGATCATTGTATCGGCATTCAGTTCATGCGAACCACAGAGGAGGAACGTTACCGATTTAGCACTACCGGTAATTGCTCCGGAGTTTAAATCCTGATCAGGGATCGCTAGTTTTTTTTTTGAAAGATCCGGAAGTGGATTCTCCAGCGCGCTGAAAGAGGAGATGGGAACATCATCCTTATCCATGAGGTATATCTTACCAATCATTTTCTGCACAGCAAAGGAACCTATTCTCCCTTTCCCCTCCTCTATCAAATCGTAATAATAATAGTCGTTGTCATCCCGCACATTAATCTCTAATCGAAGTCCTTTGCCTTCCAGATACAGAACAAACTCCACTTCCTTCGCGAGAGATAGTATCAGTTCGTTGGCTGCGTCGATCCTTCTTTCAGCGGCGGTTCTGATATCCCTTTTCCTGAGGGCTTCAAGGGCCCAGGAGGAAAGATTTTCAGGATTGCGGATTTGGGTCCCATTTATTTGTATTCCAGGAGTCCGGGTATCGAGATAGAATTCCCCCACGATTTCATCATCGTTGTTTAAAATTTTAAGGATCTGAAGATTTTCCTTATCCGGGATAAATTGAGTGTAGAGCCGGTTCTCCCTGAGAAAGCTTTTAAACTCATCCTGTTGCGGAAGGTTCTTTAACGATGATTGAAAATCATCGATCAATTTGAAGGTTTTTGTAATTTCAGGAATCCGCTCTTTCAGGTAATCTTCCATCTCCCTGTTGTAGGAAAGGCTTTCAAAGGACCCGCCGGCTGAATCTGTAATCATAATTTCCCGGGTCCTGGGCAGAATGGAAAAGGTGAAATATCCTTTCCCCTGAAAATTCAAAAGGAATGACATGGAAGTCTCGTTGACCACAGTCAATTTACCGGCTTTTAACCCTTCCTGAAACTTATTATTCTGTAAAAGGGAGTATAAAACCTTTTCCGCCTCAATATCCTGTTCATACCCTTCGAGGCGTTTTATTGCGTCAAGAAAAAGAGAAAGCACATTGGTTTCTTCCGTGCTCTGTTCATCAACCAGTAAAGGCGGATATGACCGGGGGGGAAGATGGAAGGCGCCGCGCAGCACATTTGTATCCTGGTTTACCAGGGTAAGATTCTGCTGGATCCTTGCAAGCTGCTCCGAGGAACTCCTGAGTTCATCCAGGAGTCCATGATTGGACAATTCGATATCCTTCATCTTAAGGAACAGCGGTAGTACGATAGATAATATAAGGATCGTAAAGAGAATAAGAATTGCTGATCCGATTATAATTATTTGCCTTGTTTTCATGAAAAATACACTCTAAGGTTTAACTCTCTAATGTTTGAAACTTCGTTGACCGGTAAAAACCATAGCCGCTCCGAAATCGTTGCATGCTTCGATGCTTTCAAAATCCCTTAATGACCCGCCAGGTTGGATCACCGCCTGAACACCCTCTTTCAGACCGACCTCTATGCCATCCCGGAAAGGGAAAAAAGCATCGGAGATCATGGCGGCTCCCTGGAGCCCGCCTTTTACTGATTCCACTTCTCTCTCAATTTCTTTTCGTTTATCCGGGTCTTCAAGAGTATGCCAGGATGTCTTCCACCGGACCCACGAAAGACGGTCAGCCATTTTCCGGTAAGCTTTATCCCGGGCAATTTCCGCTACACCAACCCTGTCCTGCTCACCGGTCCCTATGCCAATGGTAACGCCATCTTTAACGTAGATCACCGAATTGCTTGTTATTCCGCTTTCTACAAGCCACCCGAAGATGAGGTCTCCGGCTTCCCCTGCTGTCGGCTGACGTTTTACTTCATAAATTTTTCCTTTATATTCTGTTCTGGCAGGAAGAAAATCTTCAGGGGTACGGACCTTTGGGACGTAGGACCACTGAAAGATGATTCCGCCATCGATCAATGATTTCGCGTCAATCACCCTCTTCCCGATAAAATCACTGAGTTTATCCATATTGCCTATTCGCATGATCCTGAGGTTTTTCTTTTTGGTAAGGATAGCTAATGTCCCCTCTTCATACTCAGGTGCCGCGACTACTTCGCAATAGTGGGCCGCGATCTCTTCCGCGGCTTCTTTAGTGACAGGTTTATTTAATGTAATAGCCCCGCCAAAGGCGGCGATTCGATCCGCGAGGTCCGCTTTTCTGTAGGCATCGGCGATATCATTTCCAAGGGCAACTCCGCAGGGGTTGTTATGTTTAACGATAACCGCACAGGGGTTTTCATCGAAATATCGTAAAATGTTCAGGGCATTATCAACATCGGTAATGTTGGTTTTTCCAGGGTGTTTACCCGATTGGATCAGCTCAATATCGGAGGCGAGGTATTGGCCCGGTTCGATAGTGTGTACATCACCAAGCTGTAGATTCCCATTAATAAGCCGGTAGAGGGCGGCAGGCTGCCCCGGGTTTTCCCCGTACCGTAAACCCTTCTCTTCGCCGCCAATGGTCCACTGGGTTTTTTCATAATAAAGGGTCTGTTTTTTCGAGTCGTCATGCTCATCAGAAAAGGAGTCATAAAAGGAGATTTCGACCTTTGAGGGAAACCGGTCTTTACTAATTTCCCGGTACGATGCGGATAATTTCTTCTCTTTCAATCTCTTTATTCTCCATAAGTATAAAGTTTCTTTACATCTCCGGATGAAAGTTGATTCAGATAGCCGGAGATCGCGTTATCATACTCAGCAGTATGCTTAAATACTTTTTTAGCACATTTGAACCTTGTTTCAAAGGACACCTTGCCCCGGTTCAGCTCCATTTCTTCTACTACCAGGGGATAATCATCGGGATCGCAGATTGAAAGGACCCTCAGGTAGTTTTTTGCTGAAGCCCGAAGCATCGAAGGACCGCCGATATCGATATTGGCCCTGGCATCCTCAGGCGTTACCCCGGAGGCGGCAATAGTGTCCCGGAAGGGGTAGAGATTGACTACTACAAGATCGATGGGAACGGCATCGGTTCGATCCAGGTCCTCACGATGATGGGGGTTATAGGTTTCACTTAAAAGGCCGAGGTATATCTTGAAATCCAGAGTTTTCACGAGCCCCCCCTGCATCTCCGGCTGTCCGGTATAATCGGAAACCTGCCGCAAAATAATATCTTTCTTTTCCCCGAGAATCTCAGCGATTTTTTTATAAGTACCGCCGGTAGAAAAGATACGGATATCGGGATTCACCCCCACCAGCCCCTGAATGAAAGGCCCAAGTTCTTTCTTATCCGAAACACTGATAAGAGCGTGTCGAACAGGTATATAATCATCAATGTTACTAACTTTGTTCAGCATCTTTTCCTCTGCTCATATTCCCCGCCGCTTCGAGAGTGTTGTTAAGGAGCATGGCAATAGTCATCGGACCTACGCCGCCCGGGACCGGGGTGATGTAAGAGGCAATCTCACTGACTTCGGGGAAATCAACATCCCCGACTAACCGATAGCCCCGTTTTGCCGAAGGATCCTCGATCCGGTTCACCCCAACATCAATTACCGTAGCACCCGGACGTACCATATCAGCAGTAACAACGGCGGGTCTTCCTGCCGCGACAACAAGGATATCAGCCTGCCGGGTAATTGAGG
>JAGLYY010000094.1 GCA_023131935.1 Spirochaetales bacterium
ATGACTGGTTTCTGGAGCACAAACGGTCTCATAGACATCTTTATTGATATCCCGTTTACACTCCTTGAATTCAATGTTGTAGGTTTCTCCTGATTTAAGGAGCTTGGCTATTTTTTGTTTAAGCATTGGCTATGCTCCTGGAATTTTTGGGTAGGTTTTGATTTTGTTTGATTCATTGGTTTGTCTCATTTATATGCAAATCATCATCCTTCCATTTACCAGGATTGTTTTTGATATATTTTCGAATTCTGTTGAGATCCCGTTCGTCCCGTATTATATGATCATAAAAACGAGGTTGCCATTTAAATGAAATATTGTTTTTTACGGTATATTTTGTGACACCAATTTTAAAACCGCGAATTATTGATGTAATTTTTTTGGATTGAGGACCAAATTTCGCACATGGTGAAGACGGCATTTGTAGAGACGCAAGATTTTGCGTCTCTACAACAAATTTGGCATCCCCAATGGTTATGTTGTCAATATTTTGTTTATTTATTTCATCCTCCGATTTATAAATTATTATAATTCCATGTATATGATTTGGCATAATAACAAATTCATCCAATCGCACAAATGGAAAATGATTTGGAATTTCCTGCCAATATTGATATGCCATATTGCCAATTTCGGATAAATCGATTTCACCTTTTATAATTTCCCCAAAAAAACATCTCCTGTTTTTTGTACAAATTGTAATGTAATAATATCCGTTGGCTGAATAATCCCAATTTTTAAAATCGTGAATTATTGATGTAATTTTTTTGGATTGAGGACCAAATTTCGCACATGGTGAAGACGGCATTTGTAGAGACGCAAGATTTTGCGTCTCTACAAATGCGTCTCTACAAATGTGGCATCACTATCAAGCGAACCATTTTACAAAGCCGGTATTTTCCTGTAGGTTCAGTACAGGAGGAATGGCATGAAACATCTATCCGTCGGAGACAGGATCTCCGGTTTCCGGGTTACCGCTGTAAAAGACCTTCCCGAGTACCACTCAATCGGTATCCGCCTGCTTCATGAGGCAACCGGCTGTGATCTTTACCATATGGCAAATGAAGACCCTGAAAACCTTTTTGCTTTCGTCTTCCGGACTCCTCCGAATGATAATACCGGGGTATCTCACATCATCGAACATTCGGTATTGTCGGGGTCCGATAAGTACCCGATAAAGGACCCGTTTCTTGCCCTTATGCGGGGCAGTATGAATACCTTTTTAAATGCTATGACCTATCCCGATAAAACCATCTATCCCGCCGCGAGCCCCTCCCGGAAAGATTATTTCAACCTCATGGAGGTATACGGGGATTCGGTGTTTTTTCCCCTCCTGAAGGAGGAGATTTTTCTCCAGGAGGGATGGCGGTTCGAGCCGAAGGAGGGGGGATCTCCCGATATTGCCGGGATTGTGTTCAACGAGATGCGCGGCAACTATTCATCCCACGATTCAATACTTGCCGAATGGTCTTACCGGACCCTCTATCCCGATACCCCATACCATTTCGATTCCGGAGGAGATCCCCTTGAAATTCCGGAGCTTACCTACCGGGCATTCAAGGAATTCCACGCGAAATACTACCATCCCTCCAACAGTAAGATATTCCTCTATGGAGATATTCCGACGGAGGAGCTGCTTTCTTTCATCGATGATCGCTTTTTATCCCGGTTTGAGCGCATTGAGGTAGACAGCAGGATCCCTGACCAGCCCCGGTGGGAGGAGCCCTGTTCCTTCTCCTTTACCTCTCCTCTTTCTGCTGGGGAGGACGCTACGGGAAAAAGCAGTATTCTGGTGAACTGGGCAACGATCCCGATTAGTGATCCCCTTGAGCTGCTTTCAATGGAGGTCCTTTCGGAGATACTCATTGGAAACCCCGGAACTCCCCTGTATAAAGCTATTGTGGAATCAAGGCTGGGGGAAGATCTCTCCCCCTTAAGCGGAATAGAGACCGATATGAAAGAGGTGGTCTTTTCACTTGGCCTCCGGGGGACCGATCCTGATAAGATCGGAGATTTTGAAGATTTGATCCTTCAGGAACTTAAAAAATTGATATCCGGGGGGATACCTGAAGATGTGAAAACCGGTGCTCTCAGGCGGGTGGAATTCCGGAACAGGGAGATCCGGGGAGGGGTCCCCTTTGGCCTTCGATGCATGGGGAAAACCCTTCGGGGGTGGCTTCATGGCCTGGATCCCGAAACAACCCTTGAGTTTTCCCGTTGGATGGAGGAGCTCAAACAACGGGTGAAGGATGATCCTGCCTGCTTCGAGTCCTATATCAAGGAGCATCTTGTAGAGAATCAGCACCGGACCACGGTAATCGTTACACCCTCTGCTGATCATGAAAAACAGCAGGAAGAGAAACTACGAAGCAAAGTGGAAGATCGTGCGGAAGCTCTCGGAGCGGGTAAGATTCAGGAGGATTACCGGAAGTTCCTGAAGTTTCAAAGCACCCCGGACCGGCAAGAGGACCTTGATAAAATACCCTCTCTGAAGAAGGGTGACCTTCCAAAGAGCATCACCACGATCGATACAAGGGAAGACCGTCTTGCGGGAGTTCGCGCTTTTGAACACACCATTTATACCAACGGTATTGTGTACTTCGATATAGCCTTCGATATCCGGGGGATCCCCGATGATCTGCATCCCTATTTGCCTCTTTTCAGCAGGGCTGTCAGTTCTACCGGGCTTCCCGGAATGTCCTACGATGAACTTTCCCGGCAGCTTACCATAAAAACCGGTGGTTTTGGCGCCTTTCTGGAAACCAGCTGTCTACTCAACTCCTCCGATTCGGCGGAATACCTCTTTTTTCGGGTAAAAGCCCTTGAGTCAGACTTCAATGACGCGCTGGATCTTGTCCGGAGGATGCTTTTAACAGCAGATTTCTCCAACAAAATTCGGGTGAGGGATATCGTGCTTGAACAACGGAATGATTTCCGCTCTCACCTTCATCATATAGGGAATTCCCTCGTTTCCCTCCGGGCAGGAAGCCGGATATCACCGGTTCTCGCGCGGGAGGAACTCTGGCGGGGGACCGATCAGTTCCTCTTTCTCACGGACCTCGGAGAGGATATCGATAGCAGGATGAAAGAGGTCATCGAGGCTCTAACGAGGATCAGGGAACTTGTCATTGGCAAGTCATGTATGGTGATTAATATCACCGCCGATGGAGAGATGATTGATGAGATCCGGAAGCTTGTAATCCCGGCAATCTCCTCCTTTCCGGAAGCTGCCGAGCCCCATAACAATCCCGCGGTATCTGAATATATTGCGGGAGAAGCCCTTATCCTGCCCGCGCAGGTGGGTTATGTCGGAACGGCAATCCGGGCATCAAAGCTTGATACTGCCCAACATGCCTACGAATCGCTAATCGGGTATTTATTACAGACCAATTTCCTGTGGGAACGTATCAGGATGCAGGGCGGCGCTTACGGGGCGTCAGCCGGCTGTCATGGCGCGGAACAGGTGTTTATCTTTTCCTCATACAGAGACCCGAATATCCTTTCTACCATCGAAGCCTTTACAGATGGATTGGCGATGCTTGCCCATGGGAAAGTTTCTGATGAAGCAGTGGAAAAGGGGGTTATCAGTATTGTTGGAAAAGATGCCCGGCCGCTGTCCCCCGGTGAGAAGAGTCTTATTGGATTCAGGCGAAGTCTTTACGGGATTGATGACGATTTAAGGCTTTTTAAACGAAGGACCCTCCTGTCGGCGACGAAGAAGGAGATCGTGGAAACCGCAGGGCTGCTCCTTTCCCGGATGGAAAAAAACGCGACTGTCGTACTGGCTGGTAGAGACGCGATTACCAAGGCGTCTCAGGGCTTCCCGGAGCTTGGTGAGCGGCAGGTAATTCTCCCGCTTTAGCGATGACCGTTACGATCTCCTCTTTATTCTTGAAATAGGTATAGATTGTGCCGACGGGAAATCCTGTTCCGCGAATGATATCTGAGATAGAGGTGTTCGAGAAGCCCTGTTTGGAAAAGAGGGCTTTGGAAACTTCAAGAATGGCGGTCCTTTTGGACTCATCTCGCATTCGTGCCATCGGTAAGTTCAGTGCTGAGGGACCATGTGTCCTCTTCAGTCTTTCGGATGTTCTTTCATGATTTGGGCTTCAATAACCCGCCGGGTCAATACCGCAAGGCTGGGCATGAACCTGGCGTTCTCTACGATTATATCTTTTCCGAGATGCAGCTGGGTCCTGGTGAAATTCCAGATTGCCGTTACCCCCCCCGCGACCATCTTTTCCGCGATTTCCTGGGTCCTGTCACCGGGCACGGTAATGGCACCAAAAGAAACCCCTGATTCTCTGATGAAATCAGTAAGACGATTAATATCGTAGATCTCAATATTGTGAATCTTGCTTCCGATCTTCTCCGGGTCTGTATCAAATCCGGCTATGAACCGAACACCAATTTCCCGGAAATCGGGATATCCAAGGATAGCGGTACCAAGACTGCCAACACCGGCAATGACCATATCCTTTTCCTGATCCCAACAGAGGAATTTCTCGATCTCATGAATGAGTTCTGTTATGGAATATCCCCGTTTCGGTTTTCCAATGACATTCGTATATTCAATGTCTTTTCGAACCTGGGTCGCGTCCAGTTTGAGCGCGTTCGCGATAATGGTGCTGGAAACGTTTTCCATCCCCTGGTCCCGGAGTTGATACAACAGGTGTAAATAGGTAGGCAGGCGCCGCAAAGTAGGTTTCGGTGTTGTTTTCATCAATATAAGAGTAGGCTACAATTGCTGCTGCTGTCAACTAAGATTTTCTTCCCTACCATATTGAAATCTTGTCCCTCTTGAAACACAATAGAAGGAACAGGGGGGTACTATGGGATTACTCGACAAATTAAAGGGAGAACTCATTGATATCATCGAATGGCTTTAAGAGGATGATATTACCATCGCCTACCGGTTTGATCGGTATGGAAATGAGATAAAAAACGGTGCTCAGCTCATTGTCCGGGAGGGACAGATAGCGGCCTTCATAAACGAAGGGCAGCTTGCCGATGTTTTTGAACCGGGCACATATGAGCTTACAACGAATAATCTGTCAATTTTGACAACTCTTAAAGGGTGGAAATACGGATTTGCCAGCCCTTTCAAAGCAGAGATTTACTTCATATCAACCCGTATCATTACCTGGTTTGGATGGGGGACTCCGGGGCCCTTCCGGCTTCGGGAAATTGATGAGGTTCATGACTATCATGATGCGGATGACAGTGAAGAAGATGTTCGGGAAATAAACCTGTCGGTGGAGGAGATCGGCATCGCCCTGGCGACTATTGTGGCCTTCAGCGATAATGATCCTTCGGACGCGGAAATTGGGATTATCCGGGAATATTTCTCCTTCGAGAATGCTGAATCTTTGCAGAAGAAGATGAAGGATGCCGATTATGTGTATCCTGATGAGCTCCCGAAGATTGAACCGGCAATAAAAAAAGCTCTCGATGAAGTTTCACGTGAGGTACAGATTAAGACCCTTGCAATTGGTTACAAGGCCGCGAAGGCTGATGGAAGGATCGATTCCGGGGAGTTAGAGATAATAAAGGGGTACTGTGAGGAGTATG
>JAGLYY010000095.1 GCA_023131935.1 Spirochaetales bacterium
AGTTAATCCCTGCTTTCGCAGGAAAGGCATAAGTCCAATCTTATTGATTGTCCGCAGTGCTCTTGTCGAAACTTTGAGCTTTACATGTCGACTAAGTTCCGGTACAAAAATCCTCTTCTGCTGGATATTGGGCTTCTGCCATCTGTTTGTCCTGTTCTTGGCATGGGAAACGTTATTCCCCGCTAGGGGGCTTTTCCCGGTAATGCTGCAGCGTCTTGCCATCAGTTTCCTCCACGCAAAATTCGGCCCACAATGGTCCGAAAATACAATCCCTGTAATGAGTGCCATAGTATCACACAATGATAAAGAAATTGCAAGGGGTTCTCCGGTAAATTATGGCTATCGCGGGCTTTTTCGCCAGTGTTTCCGGTATCCATCGGCTATAATTTTGAATGAAAAGACTTCAGGTACCGGATCATTCCCGCCGGTGTACAATCCTCCGGTACACCGGAAAATCCTGGTTATCGCGAGAGCAGATCCTTTTAAGACCCCATGTTTCATGATCGCTTCCTTCGAATAATGGGAACAGGTGGGGCTATAGATACAGCTTACGGGCAGTAAGGGGGATATCAGCTTCTGATAGAGAAAAATGGGGAGAATGAAGATTCCCTTGAGAATAAGGCTGCAGATTTTAATAATCCTTTGGAAGAAGTGTTTCACAGGAAGAGTGTACAAAAAATCCCTTCCAATGAAAACTGCCCTACATGGAACGCCAGAATTTAAAGTTAGTCTTCTCAATTTCCTCAGAGGAGGGCATGGGGAAGTACCTGGATTCTTCCTGAGAGCTGAACATGAATCCGTGTCTGATCAGTTTATAGGAGAGCCGGTTGAGGGAACTATTCATGCAAAGTCCCTTGCTGTGTTTGTCCGGATATTTCCTCATTTCCAGAAACCCGTCCCTGAGGGTGGAAGAATGGAGACCCTTGATGGGAGTGGGGTGGAAGGGGTTCTTCTCAAACTCGTCGAGGAATTCCACCATATCCAGTTCGATCTGGGTATAAAACTGCTTAGGGGCGCTTTTCGTGTTTGCCGGATTGGTAATATATTTTCCGAAATCAATGAAATTATGGTCCGACAGCACTAACATCCTCATTGGGGCGATTTCAGCGAAGATGCGAATAAACCCGGGTTTGTGCATATCACTATAAGGGCTCTCTTCAAGGCTTATGCAGTAACCATCGGGGGACACCAGGTAGAGTTTTTGAATAGCGGAGTAATCTATATGCTCCAGAACCCGGTAGGTGGAGATAAATTTCGTGGCTTTCGGCCTTCCATCCTCGTGTTGTATCGTCTCTTTGAGGATCTTATCAATCGGGAAAAAAGGGTGTCTGAAATTGATATCGATCTCGGCAAAGATTACCTTTCCCTCATAGTGCCTGGAAGCTCCGACGGTATAGTGCTTCGCGAAAAGCTCAGGCGAAAGTTGAGATGCTACAAGAGCATTGTTAGGAAACAGAATAAAATACAGGTGTTTTGTAAGTTCCATCTTATAACCCCCAGAAATTCTTCAACATTGGCGCGATAACCAGGGAAACGACAGCCATCAGCTTGATAAGGATGTTGAGGGATGGCCCCGCGGTATCCTTAAAGGGATCACCGACAGTGTCACCGACAACAGCAGCTTTATGGGCTTCTGACCCTGCCCCGCCGCTCACGCTTTTTTCAATCATTTTCTTCGCGTTATCCCAGGCCCCTCCGGAGTTCGCCATGAAAATTGCCAGTACCACCCCCGAGGAAGTAACCCCAATGAGCACTCCGGTGAGCATCTGCACCCCACCTGTGAATCCTACCAGAACGGGGGTTACCGCTGCAACAATCCCGGGTAACATCATTTTTTTCAAGGATGATGATGTGGCAATGTCTACACATTTGCGGTAATCCGGATTTTCAGTCTCTTCCAGGATTCCCGGGTGTTCACGGAATTGCCGGCGAACCTCCTCAATCATCGCGAAAGCAGCGGACCCAACGGCGGTCATCGCCATAGAGGAGAAGAGATAGGGAATACCTGCTCCAAAGATGATCCCCGTAAGAACGGTTACATCCATGAGGTCGATGTGTTCGAGACCTACTTGCTGACGGAATGCGGTGAAGAGGATGATGGAGGTCAGGGCCGCGGAACCTATCGCGAAACCCTTTCCTATGGCCGCGGTGGTATTGCCGACCGCGTCAAGCTCGTCGGTGATTTCCCGGACACTACGGGGAAACTCCGCCATCTCAGCGAGTCCCCCGGCGTTATCGGCGATTGGGCCATAAGCGTCAACAGCAAGCTGGATACCCAGGGTCATAAGCATTCCGAGAGCGGCAATAGCTATGCCGTACAGTCCCCCGAGAGCGGAGGCCCCGAGAATTGCGGCGCCAATGACAAGAATAGGGGGAAAGGTTGAAAGCATACCGATTCCCATACCGGTAATCAGGGTAGTTGCTGCCCCTGTTTCACAGGATTTCACAATTTCAAGCACCGGTTTTTTGTGGGTACCGGTAAAGTATTCCGTCAACAGTCCCAGTGTTACTCCCGCGCCCATACCGAGGATCGCGGAAAAAAAGATTCCCATTCCCTCAACCCTGTCGAAGAGTATTCCGGTTCCCAGGTAATACCGGACAATGAAGAAGGTGAAAATGGCTGATAAAATAGCTGCTCCAAAGGTCCCGGTATTCAGGGCCCTCTGCGGACTCTGTCCCGGCTTTATCCGAACAAAGAAAATACCAATTATCGACGCGAGGACTCCGACAGCAGCAAGAAGGATAGGAAATCCCGCGAGTTTCAAACGGATAACATTTGAGCCGTTAACCGCGATTCCAAGGATCATAGCCCCGACAATCGATCCGACGTAAGATTCGAAGAGGTCAGCCCCCATCCCGGCAACATCCCCGACGTTATCCCCGACATTGTCCGCGATGGTAGCGGGGTTTCTGGGGTCATCTTCAGGGATTCCCGCCTCAACCTTTCCAACAAGATCGGCGCCAACATCAGCGGCCTTTGTAAAGATACCTCCTCCAACCCGGGCGAAAAGGGCCATAGAGGAAGCTCCGAGACTGAACCCTGAGATAATCGGCAGCAATGTCCCTGAAATCGCCTGTACGGATCCTGAAAGGAACCGCGAACCGATGTAAAGAATCAGGAATAATCCGAGAAGGGCCAGCCCCACCACACTCATCCCCATGACACTTCCCCCGGCGAAGGAGACTTTCAGGGCGGGATTAAGTCCTTTCTGGGCGGCATGAGTGGTACGGGTATTTGCTGCTGTCGCAACCCGCATCCCGATAAAACCTGCCAGGGCGGAAGCCCCGGCACCGAAAATAAAGGATACGGCCTGCCATCGCAGTAATTCCCTGTTTGCCACCGCGAGAAAAAGGGCAACGATCAGTACGAAGGGTATAAGGACCCGATACTCCCTGGAAATGAAAGCCATAGCGCCTTCCGAAACATAACCACCGATCCGGCGGAGAGTGGGGCTTTCTACAGGCTGCTTGAAAACCCAACGGCTTCGGAAAATAGCATAGCCGAGGGCAAGCAGGCTGGCGATGAGACCTGTTAAGAGGGTGTTTGCAAACATTGCTATAGTCCTTTCACCATGAGATAAGAAACTTTCGCCTATATCAGGGAAGTATCATACATGAGTATACTTAAGGGCGCAATAGAAATTTTGCTTGACTAAATATACAGTCCCCGGTAATATTTATGCATGGTTCCTTTGGGGCCATACCTATCACTACCCTCGCGAAGGGCACCCCCGAAGCTCTTCTGGAGAGGCCAGTACAACTGCTGATTGGTACCTGATCACGGTCGGTGTCCATTCCGGGCACCGGCCACCTTTTTTTGAATTCGTTGACAACATCGTGTTCTGTTTATAGGATTGGACGATAGAGCAATTCTCATTTTGGCTTGAATTATAACATGGTTGGATAGAATAAAAACCAAAAATGAGAATAGCCAAATCATTTGGCCTGGTTTCTTGCCGGTTTGTAGCGAAACCTTCCCTTTCTCTGGAGGTCTTCGCGGGAACCGGTCGAAGCAAACAAAGCAAGTTGGCCATAATGAGAACTGATGTGGACGATATGAAAAAAGAAAACCGCCAGGGAGGCAGCATTGTGGACCGGGAAAAAACGATATTCTACTTTAAAGAGATGGGATTTACCGAGTACGAGGCAAAGGTATATATTTCCCTGCTCGCTCAGCATCCCGCGAGTGCCTATTCGGTATCCCGGCATTCCGGGGTCCCCCACTCCAGGGTTTACGACATCACGAGACGGTTGATAAAAAAAGGATATGCCATATCTGCCGGGACAAATCCTGAACTTTTTTCCCCCCTTTCTCCCGATGAACTTATCTCGAAACTCCAGCAGGACAGCCTCCGGAATACCACTGAATTAAAAAAACATCTTGAAGATGTTCGGTTTGTTTCTGACTTTGATCCTGTCTGGAACCTGAAGGACCGGGGGGAAGCCATCGAAGTAGCGGTAACTCTTATCGGTGAGGCGGAAGAGGATATATATATCGGGCTGTGGGATGATGAGCTCGAGTTCCTGTATCCTGCTCTCAAAGCCGCCAATGATCGTGATGTTGCGGTTTATTGGCTCATTTATGGGAAAAAACAGGTGGATTTCGGCGAAGTCTTCTATCATGATACGGAAAGCTTCGAGGGTACCAGGGAAATGGGAAGAACTCTCGACTGTGTTGTCGATTCGAGGGCATGCCTTACCGGGTCTCTTGGGGGAACAAATAAAAAAACAACCATCGTCTGGACCCGGAACCACGGGCTCGTTAAATCGATTGAGGGGTATATTATCCACGATTTCTATTTAGCGGAGATCGATAAGCAGTTCGGGCCTGAAATTACCAATGTCTTTGGCAGAAACCTCGGGAAGCTCCGGAGAAAGTTCGG
>JAGLYY010000096.1 GCA_023131935.1 Spirochaetales bacterium
CAGACTTGAAAAGTGCCATCCGAATAGTATCGTGGTATTTTCCGAACCTGAAAAGCTCATCCTTGAATCTTCCCTCTACAACAAAGCCGCATTTTTCATAGGACTTAATTGCCCTTTCGTTGAAAGCATACACATCAAGTTTGATCTTGTTTAAATCCATCTCTTTAAAAATGAAATCTATCAGAACGTTCATGGCATCGGTACCATAACCTTTCCCCTGATATTCCACATCACCTATGAATATTCCAACTTCGGTATGGCGGTTTTTCCAATCAACATCTTTTAGACCGCAGCCGCCGATATACTTCCCATCAGACTGAGTTTCGATTGCAAAATTGTAATTCGGGTTCAGAAATGATTGATGCTCAAACCACTTTTCTTCGTCTGTAAGTGTCAGGGGGAAGGGGACTCCCGGTTTCATGTATTTCTTTACTTCCGGATTGTTAAGATATGAAACCACAGTCGGAAGGTCTTCTTTGCGGTATTCTCTCAAACGTACTAATTTTCCTGTATACATTATTGTCTCCTGGGTAAAACCGGCTCCTCTATCGGAGTGATTTATATATTATTGTATTATAACTTGAAATCGAAATCGAAATTAACAATACCACAAAATGGAAGGCCGTCATCCAGAAACCTGGTCTGACACTGGATTATCATGCCGTGGCAGACCACAATCACAGGACTGTATTCTCTGTATTTCCCAATTGCCCCGCGAAACCTCTTTCGCAAATGCCCCAAAGATTCCCATGGCTTCTTTTCCCCTTCAGGATACACACCCTTATGAGCAAAGAAATCTTCAATCCTGTCTCTCTGTTCTTCCCTCGACAGGTATTTTCCCTCAAGGTCAATATTCCATTCATGAAGATCAAACTCTACCCTCAAAGGGAGCTCAAGCTGACGATTGAGAATCTCAGCAGTCTGCAAAGCCCTGGTGTAGGGCGAAGAGATGATGAGATTTCCCGGTTGCAGAGATTGGTTGATGGCAGCCTCCTCAGCCTGTTTCATTCCCTCTTCGGTGAGGGGACAGAAATTCATTTCAATGGTAGTAAGTTCCCGTTGATCGGCGAGGGAATAATCTGTTTCTCCATGACGCACAAAGATGACTTTCATAAGATATTAACCAGCTGAAATATTTGGGTAACTATTGCCTGCATCACTTTTCCAATGGGAAGGATGTTCAAATTACCGATCCGTTGCACTAAAATTATTCCAAGTAAAAGGTAAGATCCATATTTATTATAGGCCGCCGAAATAGTATGGTTTTTCAATGCCAGTAGATTTGTGATCAAATGGGAACCGTCGAGGGGAGGGATTGGCAGTAGATTAAATACCCCAAGTCCAACATTAATCCAAATAAACCAGAGAAACCAGGAAAAAACCATGTTATACATGTTCTCCGATGAAAATGGTACAAACAGGAGTAAAAGCTTAAGTATACAAGCCAAAATGAGTGCAAATAAAAGATTTGAGAAGGGTCCGGCCATTGAGATGAGAAAATCATCCCTGAATGGATGTTTCAGATTCTGCCTGTTTATGATTACCGGTTTTGCCCAGCCAAATCCCACGATGACTAAGAGAATAAATCCAATTGGATCAATATGTTTAATGGGATTCAGTGTCAATCTACCTAATTCCCTGGGGGTATTATCCCCCAATTTAAGGGCCACAATAGCATGGGCGAATTCGTGAACGGTCAGGCCAATTAAAACAGCAGGTAGGATTTTGATTAGTTCAGATAAAGAAAGATTGAGCATGATAATTATTTTATCTCCATGGACATATGAATAACGGCTCTAAACCCCTGAGCACGGGTTAAGATACCATATTTTTTAATCTTATCAACACCAAAACCCTATCTTTCATAGAGTTTTTTTGCCAGGCGATTAGTATCGACGACGGTGAGCTTCAATTTCGTGAATCCATCATATATTTGATAAAACTTAAATTCCGTTAAAATTCATTTTGTCTAATGTTCTTCTCTTGCTCTTTAAATATTTCTGAACATCTGCTGGTAAATCATTGAGTAACTGAATAATATAGCTATATCCCTTAAAATCATACATGTCAGATATATAATCAATAAATTCCGTTGTAGTTTGAAAACGATGATCAATTTCCGCAAGAGAAGCAGGATTTTTGTGCTCAAGCCAATTTTTATTTATTTGCAGGATGATTTCTTTCTTTCTATCCTTCTCGCTGTCTTTAAAGGATTTTTCAGTGTTCTTTTTTGATTCAAGAATTTTGACCGAGAGTAGGGGAATCTTCGCCTGGAGCTTTGTATTTATCTTCTCCAGGTTTTTTAGATTACCAAGTGAGAAGCCCGATAACTTAGACTTGCAAGTATGACTGTTATGGGTTTCCCAGAGGAGTGATACCTCTGAACTTTCACGATTTTTTCTCGATTTCATAAATATATCGATATTATCAGTGATGCCTCCAATGTCAATATGTTTGTCGGTGCTGATATGCAAATCAAGTATTTCCTCGCAGATTAAAGATTCATACAGCCACAATAATGTGTTTTCCAGGGCCAGCGCTTTTTTTCTAATCTCATCCTGAATATCATCTGATTCTTCCTTAAGAAGGATAAGTTTTATCTGATCAATGATACTTAAAGCAATATCCCTGTTAATACCGCTTTTATATAGAGATTCTAAAATGCTGTTAAAAATATCCTTACGTTCTTCCATATGCTTCATTAATACTATACCAAAAATCCTTGATCTTATTCAAATGCAAAGATTATTATCACTTTTATTAGCTGTTAGGTGCTTTAGACTGCTGGGTTAAGAAAGCTTTCCACCTACCTCGGCTGTTTTATCAGGTACAGCAAGAATTACGGAACCATCTTTCTGAATAAATCCAGTTATCAAAAATTCAGATATTATTGGCCCAATCTGTTTAGGTAGAAGATTAACAACCCCTATAATCTGTTTTCCAAGCAGGTCATCCTTAGAATAAAGATCAGTTAATTGAGCACTGCTTTTACGTATTCCAATTTCATCACCGAAATCAACTTTGATTTGAAATGCAGGTTTTCTCGCTTCTGGAAAATCCTGTACGTCGATTACTCTGCCCACCCTTAGATCAATTGCAGCAAATTCATCCCACGAAATAGTACCCACAAGTTCCACCTGTTTTCTAAACTCTGTCTATTGTACTTAACTTTCCGGCATATGCCGTATTAATCGCCCATTGTAACGGCAAAAATTTTCAACATTATATTCTGCGATATCAGATATTGTTGTTTCTATCGCAAAATCACCTGTTACATTAATTCATTTCCGCATAGCCCAAGTAACAGCAGTTTTTGCAAGCAATATATCCCATAAGAATGAGCTCTTTATATTGTAAATGCCGAATAACTTCAGAATAAACAGCATCGATATCCTGATGGAACCATCTGTCTTGTGTATCTTCATCTGCTTTTAAGAAATCCGGGTTCCTATTGTATGAATAATCAACACTCAGAATATCATTTGAACGTTGAAAAAGCAGCTCTTTGAGATAGAAGAGCAACGGAGCTGAAGTAGAATATCCGAATCCTGGTAATACAATGGCAAGCCGGTCATTATTTGGTTTGTTTTTGTAGTATGTATTAGGCACATACTGTTGGTCATAGCCAAGGATGTTCCAATAATCAGTTGAAAACATAATTCCTCACTTTCTGTTTTAGACAAAAATTGTATTCTGAATGAAGGCGGTCATTTCGTATACCACTTGCACCAGAAAAACTACGTCTCTTTGAACATATCTGTAGCTAAGACCGTGATCCCCCCCGGACTTGTTTTTCCGGTTCTTGGATCAAGCTGGGCTCTGAGGCTATACATGATTTTCATTTGCTCCAGTCTCTCCTTCTGATTTAACTGTATTGCATGGGAATCAATTGCTACATGAACTACTCTTCCGGCAAATATTGTATATCTGCTTCCTGGAAAAAGTTGTTTTTTCCATTCTTGTTTGCATTCGAAGGAAATCATGCATTCCTTGATTCGAGGAGATTCGATCCTAACCGAAGGCTCCACTGTAAATCCTGAGTTATGGATCTCGTCAATTTCAAGGTCATTGTTTTCGATGCTCCTGCGACACTGATCCCATTGGTCAAGGGATGGAACATTTATACACCATTCTTTATCTTTTCCAATATTTTTGTATGTATGTGTCGAATTGAGCAAGGAGATAATCCAATAGAAACCCTTTCCTTCCCCAGTGAAGAAACACCATGACCAAAGGTTTGCGTTAGGTTTACGATTTTCTTTTAGAGTAGTAATAATAAAAATTGGGAATGGGATGTTTGTAGCATATTCCACCCATGAAAACAAATCGTATTGCCCAGGCCAATTTTCTTTTGCTGATAAAGGTTTCTCCATATCAAATTCAATTTTCATCGGTTGTTCTCCCTTCTTCAGATGACTATTCATTGATATACTCACCCATTTATTATAGATGCTTCGCGAATAGCCGAAACTGCTGTGACCAGGTGAAGGCGATTTAGGCGAAGTGTAGCGAAGCGGTATAGACGATGTTTTGCGATCACGATTCAAAACTTCAAAATGAATGTGACAAGAAAGGGCACAAGTATTGTTAATACTATTCCACTAAAGACAGATATTATTGCATATTCTTTCCCCAAAAATGTAGTGATGATGGGAAGGGTTGTGTCCATAGACGTTGCCCCGCCCGAGGCTATTGGAGCGATTTTACCAAAATATTTTGCAAATAAGGGAGTGAATAATAATGTTATAATTTCTCGTGAGATATTTGATATTAGAGCAATGACTCCAAGTGTTTCTCCACTAATTTGGCTGATAAATATACTTGATAGACTGTAATATCCGAATCCTGCCCCAATAGCCAATGATTCTCGTAAATTAATATCTTCTAGAAATATTGAAATTATAGCAACGCCTATAAATGTTCCGACGATAACGGTCAAAGGGACTAAAATAATTTTTAGTTTTGCATTTTTCAGGATTTCCCAAGCTTTTTTGTCCGAGCCAATTCCTACTCCCACTAATAACATAAGTATATAAAGTGCATAAATACTAAAATCGGTTTCAACTAAAAATTGTGGTAATAATTGGTATAACCCCATAATGATTCCGAGGACAAAAAAGCTGACTATGACAAAAGAAGATTTCATTTTTTTGTTTTAAAGAAAAATTTGTAGGTGAAAAATGCCAGCACAACGCTCCCCATCACTCCTCCAAAAGTGAGTAACAATGCTTGTGCCCCTAATGTGTCTAAATTGCTAATGATCGTTTCATTAACTCCTACCGATATACCCAATAGGAAAAGTAGGACATAAATCGCTATGTTAATCATTGGGTCAATTGACTTAACGATTTTGCTTTTATTTTGAATCGCGAATCCTAAAACGATTCCAATTGTCATTAATGTTAGGACTGTAATCATGTGTATATATTAGGTGATTGCGAGATTCCGCGCAAGGCCCCGTGGATACGACGTTTTGAATCATTTAGAATTATTGCAAAAGCACCGATTTTCATAATTATCTCGATTTATCATATAACGGTTAGGAGTAAGTGACGTTCAACCTTTCTGCTGTTAGGTGACGATAATTGGGCCTCTCCGTAATAAATCTATATTTTCCGAGAATCCGTCTGATAATTCATCTTCAATATATATCCCTTTCTCCCATCTGCATATCCATGCTTTAGCCTCATCTTTTGATGTAACTATTTCAAATTTATCATCAACAATTTTCAAAGCCGCACAATTATCTAAACCTAATCCTATTGTTTCAGTTTCTTTTAAAAGGCTTTTAAAATCAGGTCTTCTATCCCGTTCCTCATTAAAATGCGGACATATTGTCAATTCAATAAAATTTAAGCAAGGCAAGGCGATTAATGGAGCTTTAGGATTATCAAACCTTAAAGAATCAGAACTACCATATTGGAACCAACAAATGGCACCTGCACTCAATCCGGATAGAAGAATGTTCTGTTTATACGCTTTACTCAAGATTGTATCAAAAGACGCATTCTTCCATTTTTCAAGCATGAATTTTGCATTTCCACCACCGACATAGATAATGTCTGAAGATAAAACAGTATCTTCTAATTCATTATAGGGATAATCTTTCTTTGACAATTCTATTGATGTAACATCGCAGCCAATTCTATTCCCAAAGTGTTCTCTGACTGTTTCAATATAAAGTTCAGAGTCATTTGATGCTGTAGGAAGAAAGCACAGCTTTGGTTTTTCTTTGCCAGTCATATTTATTAATTCATTATCTATCTTGAGAGTTTCAATTGGATACCCTGGCCGTCCAATTTCTCCACCACCAATAGCTATTATCCTTCCCATTCAATGTCCTGACCAATTAATGTCATCTAACGATTTGAGAGTACAAGAAGTTGCCCGGAGCGTCAAGCGGAAAACATTTTGGGCGAAGCGACTTGTGCTGAGCTTGCGTTGCACTGAGCTTGTCGAAGTGTCGA
>JAGLYY010000097.1 GCA_023131935.1 Spirochaetales bacterium
CTTTGAAAAGACTCTTGAGAGACTTAAAGAAGTCGGGCATAACGGCCATTCATCCATGGAAGCCCTTACTGAATATCATTACGGCTACGGAGAGATACTAAGCTTGCAGGATGTAAGGGAAGATTTCAGTGGGGCCTGGCGTGGACAACGGGAGAGGACGAACCTTTTTCAGGATGTTCTTGGATCAACGGTTTACGCGACTCATAAGAACCACGGGGAGGCGTTCTCTTACGATGCCTTTGGAAGAGGCTACGAGGGAAATCTGGAGTTTGCCGGGGATATAGGGTATAATGGGAAGCGTATGGATCCTGTTACTGAATTTTATGATTATGGATTTAGACATTATTTATCTCAAAATAAACGTTGGATGACAGTAGATCCGATTCGCTCGGGCCTAAATTGGTACGTTTACTGTAGTAATGACCCCATCAATTTCATAGATCTGTTTGGGCTATTAGAAAGTGATATTCAAGCTGCCCATGGTGTTAAAATTGATCCGTATAATCCTTCTGGGGATGCTTATCAGCCTGGACCAGTGCCTGAAGAAATAGAAGTAGGAAGACTTATAAATCAGAAAGCAAGAGGTTATTTTAATTTGGTACTTGCTACTGCAGAAGTTGCAGGAAGTTTTATAGTAGCGGGTTTTGGCATCCTAGCTGGTGATGATACTACACTACCAGCTATAGCAGGTGGATTGTTTGTCCTTGGCTCTCGCAATATTGGCTTCGCTGTTCATGATATTGTCTCCGCAAACTCAGGTAGAATTATAGAAAATCCCACAGGTGGACCATTACCAGATTTTATGTCGGGCTATATAAATCCAGATGAATTTAAGTAAGGTATTAAAATGAAAAGAGTGCAATTGATATTTTTGATAGCTGGAATTGTCGGTATAATATGGTATTTGCTAGGGATGTTTAATTGGGAAAAGGTGTATTTAGTAGACATTGTAACTGCAATCATATTATTAATAATAGTAATTGCATTTAATATCTCATTGGCTCTTTTTATTAAAAAGAGGAAATTGTAATGAATTTAGGTTTCTTTATTCCATTGGTAGCTGGTGCGTTCTTTGTCCTGTTAAGTTATGGTTATTTTATTAAGAAAGATAATGTTAAAAAGGAAAATATTGTTTTGTTTAATAGATTATCATTATGTTTAAGAATTTTGGGAATATTATTATTATTTGGTTGGTTATTTATGCTTATTTTCTTTAAGTTTATATTATAATGGCCCGTGCAGTTGTAGAGCCACAAACAGTACATTTTCAAAAGAGCCCGTCCCAATATTTGAATGTAGCGGCCGAGAAGCCCTTCCCTTTATCGCGGATGTGGATGTTCCATACGCAGTGCAGGATAATCTTAAACAACTGTATGAAATTATCGCTGAGGATTCCACCTATCTTGATTTCTACGGAAACCGGTTCTGGCGAGAAACATACGCCTACGATGAAGCGAATAACATAGACTACCGCCTTGACGGCTGGGGGAAGATGGATTACAGCTACAATGATGGCGACAGGCTCACCCAGCTTGGAGAGAAAAGCTTTTCCTATGATCCCAACGGAAACCTTTCAATTGAAACCCTCGGCGTACAGGCGCGTGAATACACCTACACCCCTGAGAACAGGGCTGCACGAATAATAGAGGTCAATCCTCAAGCCCTCCTTCCTGAAGCCGGCAAGAGCTTCGACATTGCCTATGGCTATGATGGACTTGGACGGAAGGTTCTGGCTTCAAGTACAATGCCTGAAGTGGGTCATGGACAGCATGATAATATCAGGCATGAATACTGCTATTACGACGGCCTGAGCTTTGAAAAGACTCTTGAGAGACTTGAGGAAGTCGGCCACAACGGCCGCGTAACACTGGAAGCACTGAATGAGTACCATTACGGATACGGAGAGATATTAAGCTTACAGGATGTGAGGGAAGATTTCAGCGGTGCATGGCGTGGACAGAGGGAGAGGACGAATCTTTTTCAGGATGTCCTTGGTTCAACGGTTTATGCTACCCGCAAGAACCACGGGGAGGCATTTTCCTACGATGCTTTCGGAAGGGATTATGAGGGAAATCTGGAATTTGACAGGAATATTGGATATAATGGGAAACGTATGGATCCTTTCGCAAATATCGCACATTACGGATTCAGAGATTACAGTCCGCAGATGAAGAGGTTCACCACCATTGATCCGATTCGCAGCGGCCTAAATTGGTATGTTTACTGTAGTAATGATCCGATCAACTTCATAGATTTATTTGGTCTTTTAGAAAGTGATATTCAAGCTGCCCATGGTGTTGGATTTGATCCATATAATCCTTCTGGGGATGCTAATAAACCGGGGCCAGTGCCTGAAGAACCGGATATCGATAGTAATAGTCTGACCATGGATACTACAGCGTGGGAAGTTCTGGCTGGTGTTGAAACGGTTGGACTAGGAGGACTTATAATCTATGCAGGAAGTATGGCTGGCGTTGTGAGTGGTGGCATTTTTATAGTAGCAGGTGTAACGATAATATTTGTTGGTATTGATCTACTCGAAGGAGACGGGCTCGATATGACTACGGATATTATTAATTCCCTTACGGGCAACTAAAACTCAGGGTAGGAGAACTGATGATGACATGGGTACTTTTTGTTACGCTGTTAATAACGGTGATTATATTAACGTGGGGAATTGTAATCAGACTGAGTCGCAAACGTACACGGCAACGTTATCTTTCAAAACCAATAGGCGAGATTGTAGAGGCGAAGGTCTTCGCAAGAAAATTAATGGTTTTGTCCTTATGTTTTGCATTCCTTGGTCCGGTGCCGCTTAGTTTCATCATCGCTCAATTTGCTGATGGAAGAGTTCGAACCGTAATCATAGGATTGACCATCATCTTGGTTATAAGTTCGATAATGTCTGCCATTTATTGGTGGACTGTAGAGGGGGTGACTCGTTCATTATTTGAGGAGCAATCAGGTGGGCATAGTGATAATACTGATGATGCAAAAGAAAAAACATTGTGAAGGATTTGCTACTTACTGAACCACAAACGGTACATTTTCATAAGAGTCCGTCCCGATGTCGGAGCGGGGTTCTTCTGACTTCCATTCATTATCGACAGACCGTACAACCGGTCTGTTTATTGTCCAGTAATCTCATGTTCCGAGCTGTTTTCAGTTGATTGCTGAATTTAAGAGGATCAACTCTCTGTCCGTTAAAATTCTCTGGGAGTAACAAGACAGGAGTAATAATTTAAGCGGCACTCCAGAAACCTAAACCATTCATCCTCGCAATAGAAGCTATTACGTGTCCCTGACCAATTTGACGTCCCTTACCAAATTCTGATCGCAAAAATTCCCGAATTAAACGTGTATAAAATTTGGGTGAAAGAAGCCGATTGCCTGGTCGTTCGTTCCACTCACTGCTCGGCTATGCATCCTTCCCAAATTAATGCAACATAAAACCTTACGATAACAATTTAGGAATTGCGATGAAAACAGAAAAAAACCCTCTGAAATCGAAATTTCAAAGGCATCCACCCTCACGGAAGAAGCTGTTCCGGGCGTCCGCATCCGACAGTTACCAGGAATCTGAAATTTCCGGAGAGATGATAAGGATCCGTCCCTGGGAAATAAGATCAAGATTATGGTCATTTTGAAGCAGTTTGTTCGCAATTTCCAGAGGGATAATAATATCGGTACGGTTTGTTCCAAAGAGTCTGACCGCTGAGGTCCTTAGGGGGGTTATGCCGATACGTTCGAGAAAAGGGGCTTCGTTGGTATCTTTACTGTATCCGACTATCCCCCATTGCTTTAAGAATTCAGGTTCTACCATCTTCACCTCGGCGATGAGCCGCATATTTTCATCGTAAATCCTGGGAAACATGGTAGGTTTCAGGAATTCTTCATCACTGTTTGGTTCTCCCTGGATCGGCAATTCATCGGCGGCATAGATTACCAAGCCTGAAAATTCCGCGGATGGCGCCCAGGTGAGCATCGGGGGATTCCTGTAAGGAATGGTGTGCTCAATAAAAAGATCAATGATATGTGGAAAGAGATTGAACCGGTGACAGAGAGTAAGGGTCGTCATGTCCGGAGAGAGGATACTCTCAATGATCTCCCCTTTTAAACGAAGTTCCTGAATTCCGGAGAGGACTTCACTCTTTTCAAGGGCTATGTCGCGGGCGGTTTGCCATGAATTCACACGGAAGGAAAAGAGGGCCTGCCTGAGTAGTGAGGGGAAATTCTGTTCAATAATCTGTTCCCCTTTCCTCCTCGCGGTGGGTAATACCCGGGAGAGATCGGAGATTTTCACTGATGTTTTGATGATAAGATCCCCGGTATCCCAGGAAATTTCATAAGAGGAGGAGGTTTCCCCATCGGCGTATACCGGAAGGCCTGTTAAGAAGAGCATCAATAGTAATGCGGGTATCCTGATTCTCACCCTGTCCCTCCGGAATGTTTCAACTATGAGGGTCCCTTTATCGTACAGCGGGGATCAGAAGTTTCTGACCGATCTGAAGCAGATTGACCTTGATCCCGGGATTGTACTGGAGGATGAGGGCGACTGGAATGTTAAAATGTCGACTCAGGGCGTATACAGTGTCCCCCTTCGTTATTGTATGAACCGACATGTTTATCAGATCCCCGCCCAGATCTCTCAGGGTCCTCTCTAGTACATCGGAATATTCAGCCGGAACCTTCAGAAAATAGCTGTCATCCCCGGGTGGGGTTATAAGGAGAAGGAGTATAAAAAAGGTTAATCCTTCTCTGTTGAACCCGCAAAGGGTTTGTCGCCAAAATAGATACCTGCCCATTCCCATTTTCCATGAATTTCCGGATCTGCCGGGAAGTAAATCTTCCTGAAATAAAGGTACCAGGTTTTAATCCTGTAGGACCACCCCGTAGTTTTCAGGTAAGCTTCCTGGTTGTTGGAACCTTCATCCAGAGTGTGACTTAACACGATATTTCTTCCCATGAATCCGCCGATATTTGACAGGAATTCCCTGTCGGCTTCAGTTTCCTTCTGCTGCCAGGACACGGCGAAGAAGTTAACCTTTGCCATGTACCGAGTAAGTGTACTGCCGCCGGAACGGCCCTCCCTTATTGCACCCCTTATCCTCCAAATAAGATCATCGAGATCCTTTAAAATCCAGTCCTTATTCTGTATATCGTAAAAAGCTGTCTTTTTCCCAATTATTTCGTGAGCATCGGGTACCCCGGGGATACTGGAGTCAGTATAGAGCATGAAATTCCGGTATGCTTGAATCGCCAGCTGCCATTCGCCGAGTTCCTCATAGGTGCGGGCAAGATAATAAAAAATCTGTCCCTTATCTATCTCATCAGGGAACCGGGAAATAAGTTCTTTATAATAATTTATCTTTACTTCCGGATCTTTCGAAAGCTTGATAAGATTTGTCAGACATGCGTAGTGGATCGATTTTCCCATAACAAGGAGGTCGACATAATTTTTTAAAATTCGTTCAAAATAGTGGGTTGCGAAGGGAATCGCATCCTCTTTCTTATAATTCTGTGCAACAAGAAGCAGGTAATAACCGTTATAGGGATCATTCCGGTGGTTTTCAACATAAGTAGTGAGATAGAGATTTAATTTCTGCCGGTATTTTTCCCCGATCAGGGCTTTAATGATCTGCTGATTCAGAATGTACCGACCCTCGCTGCTCAGTTCCTGGTTTTCCAGGTCTTCCATCACCTGTAAAAGAAATTCCCGCTCCTGTTTCTCCCCTTCCACGAAGTAGGAGTTCGGATTTCCGCAGGAAGCGACAAACAGCATAATGAAGATAATGGGCAGAATTAGTCGAAAGTATGGCCTTTCTTGCATATCCAGCAAGATACTATCATACTACCTTGTAGTTGGCAAGAAGCAGTGGTTTTTGCTATGATGGGTTTTGTCGCTTCACGGAGCATAAACAGCAATACTTACATGAGATTATTACGAACTATTAACAGGATTACAGGAACAGCTCTTATCTCATTTTTTTTACTGCTGTATGCCTGTGCCTCCGGTCCGGGAACTACCGGGGAGGTACTATCCGACCCTCCTCCGGTTATTCCGGAAAATCCGCTAAAAGAAAGCAGGCGGGATATTGGGATAGGATCACCAGAAAGTTTAATAAAAGCCTATAATTCCCTCACTGCCCCTGAGAACCTGGAATCGGATAACGCCCGGGAACTCGCTTTTGTAGCCTACAATCTCCTATCCATCCTCTATCCTCTTTATCTTCCAGAAGTCCCGGAGATCCTGCCTCCGACCGGCAGTATCTTCATTTCTCTGTTCGAGGAGATACAAGAGGGTGGGATTCCCCATGTAAAGCAGGGGGATATTTCCTTTATTACCCTTTTCCTCCCCGCGGTTGGAGTGTTTTTTTCAGAAGAGGAGGATATTCTTTTAGCGGGAGATGAAATTCTTGGGAACGCAGTGCTTCTGAACCCCGATTCAGTTATTTCCCCCTTTCTCCTTGGTATTATCTCAGAAAAATTGGATTACCTGGAAGAAGCTCAAGGGTACTATGAGAATGCCCTCCAACTCTCAGAAACCTGTTATCCTGCTCATCTCGGATTGGCCCGTCTATTAATCAGTTCAAAGAACTGGGAGGGAGCGATGAAGCAGATTGAAGATCTCCTCCCTTTCAGTTCCAGGTGCCCTGAAATTGCAAGAATAGCTGCTTTTGCCGAGTTTGGCAGAAGTTCCATTGACCGGGCAGCAGATTTCGCCGCTGAGGTACTCCAAAATAACCCGGATGACTTGGAGATGCTGTTTCTCAGGGTCAGGATTCTTGAAGAGAGGGGGAACCTTGAGCAGGCGGAACGGCTGTTGAGTGTAGTAGAGGGGCGGGGTGCTCTGAACGAAGAAGGGTACCTGATGAAAGCCAGATTGAGGATTGAAGCAGAGGATTACCAATCCGCTATGAAGGTCCTTGAAGAGGGCCGAATACGGTTTCCCGAAGAGAATCGTTTTATTTCAGCCATTGGAGAATTGCTCATCATTACCGGAGACTGGGAGGCAGGAAAGAAACTACTGTTTGAGAATCTCGAAGGAACCGGGCAGGGATCTGAGAGTTTAAGGATTCTCCTGGATAATGCCCTTCTGGAGAACCGGTGGGAAGAGGTCTTGGAGTATTCAGAAAAGCTTCTGGAGGCCGAAGAATCAGCAGAAGTGCTCCATGCCGCTTACACTGCCGCTTTTCAGCTGGAGCGAGATGACGCAGCTCTTCGGTATGCTGAGAAACTCTATAAGGATTACGGAGATAAGTATATCGTCTCCTATCTCTGGATTCTTGTTCGAACAGGAGATTCTCAGATCCACGCTTTAGTAGAGGAAGCTTTCGGTCTTGAACTTGCGGGCAGGGGGAAAAGTGAATTGTATGTTATTAAAAGCATCCTCATTCGAGACATCGCCCAGAAAATTGAGTTACTTCAATCTGCTCTTTTAGAGGACCTGGAGAATACCGAAGCCCTCATTCTTCTTTCCCGGTTGTACCGTGACGGCGGTGATTTCCGGAGGGCCTACCGGTATTTGAAACAGGCAGCGGCCCTCCGGCCGGAGGATCAAAAATTGCAGGAGGAATTAGAATCTGCCAGAGAGAAAATTCGGTAAATTCTTGTCCTTTCGTAGGTGAGAGGATACAATCCCTTTATTCATACTGCTTCTGGGAAATCCGATGGAAAAGCTGAATGATTCCCTGGTATATTCCCTTCGGGATCAGGGGATCCCGGTACGTTTACGATTATTTATCGAAGATGATCAATTAAAGGACCTCTATCTTTATCGCGGGGACTACTGATCGGGCAGACAGGCTGTAGGTGGATAGGCTATAGGCTATTAGGTAGGATAGGCTGACGAAGTAGTGCTTATGATCTATCGGGAAACCAAGGAATTCCCCAAGGAAGAAATATATAGGCTGACTTCTCAAATATGATATTTCTGGCTGTGAATTAAAAATTGCGCAAACAGAAAAGATTTTGGGTGCCCTGCTTCGATCAATGCGTAAACCCTAATAGCCTAATAGCCTACAGCCTAATAGGCTATTTGATCAGGGATAATAAAGAGAAATATGTAGTTTTCTTACGGCTGTAAGTTTCCTGACTTTATAGGTCCCATCATTTCCTTCGGGGAAACGGGTGCCGTGGAGTATCCTGTTGGTACCCTCTTTTTCAAGAGTGGTAGGCTTAATAAGAAAAGATGTTTTATCTCCGTCAGCGCCTCTGAATTCCAATTCAAGCAGGTCATGTCCGGACGCGAGGGCTTCATCGATAAGCCTGACTTTGCCGGAATAATCCAATCCACGGGCTTCAATTTTTTCGTGAACGACCTGCCCCGCAGTGATTTGTTCCGGGAACAGGATGATCTTTCTTTGAATCCGGGCTTTAAGTTCTTTCCTCTGATCGTCTGGTAAAGACAAACCCTTGAGTGTATTGAAGAGATCTTCAATATTCGAGGGGGGTGGAAGAATATAATTTGTTTTCAATCCGGAAATATTAAGTTTCTTTAGGGAGAGAGGTGTAAAAGAGGGAGTCTCGGGGATGTCTGTATGGTCTGAAGTGTTTTCACCAATAGATATCGCGGTGGTGTAAACCAACCCATGTACTTTCGGGAGGGGATCTATCCCGGCATCCGCGAGAGCTTTTGACCAATTGTGAATATCGGCGGGATCGAGCAGGTAGACCCCTTTAGCCAGATGCTGCTTGATCCAGGGTTGAAACTCCTTTGAATGCTCAAGGAAAGGGCGGCGGTTATCGCTCACCGATAAAACAATTCCCGCATTCAGTTGAACGCTTTTATATTCTCCTTCCCAATGCCCAATGCTGAATCTGATATTCTGTGGAGGAGGATTTCCTGTTAACTCCTCAAGGGCTTTCAAAATCCCTTCGGTATCGTATCCCTCATCAAAAGTGCGGAAACAGGAAGATCGGTTCAATTCAAAGTGGGGGTAGAGGTCAAACTTGAAAAGGTCTGCAACCAGGGCAATAAACACCCCCTTTCTAAGTGGTGTCCATGGCATGAGGGCCACCTCAAAATTTGGCTGCAGGACCCCCTCTCTTTCGCTGCCGGCTTCTTTTAAACCGGAAAACCAGCGGGATAGAACCAAACCTTCACTACAAAAGGAAGCCACCAATGATTTTTCGCTTTTGCGAAAATATCTCTTATAGGATTTTTCACGAAGTGAAAATATCTCTTGTAGCTTTGCAGGTGATCGTTCATTCTGAACTGGAAGCAGTACAGATAATTCGGTAAGAGCATTAAGCAAATTTGAACAGGACTCACTATCCAGGGGATTTTGTGAAGGACTCAGGGCTTTTAACAGTGTAATGAGGGATTGCCGGGAAAAAACCCTACCTTCCGGAACTATCTCTAGAAATGGATGTAACAAGCTGGCAAATAGGTGGGCGGTCTTAAGGGAGGTGTCTTTTCCATTCCCGGAAAGGGGTCCATTTATTGAACTGACCGCCCAGGCGCCCCAGAGGCGGAGGGGGATTTCCCTGTCGGGGCATTCTGACAGCTTGGTCCACCCGGAAAGGACAGGGCGGCAGAATGTATCCTCCCAGATAACAAGACCAAGGATCTCAAGGGTCCGGAGGAGTCTTTCAGATCGGTTAATTACCTTTAAGTCATTGTTCTTCCCGGACTTTTCCTCCTTAAACAGGAGAGGGATTCTTTTTTCCCACAGGGAGGCTACCTTTTTTTTGAATTTTGTCCCCCCACTTGAAACCTCCGGACATGCGAACAGGAGTGATAAAACAGCGATGAGAAGTGAACTGGTCAGCCAGGGAGAATCTCCCGGAGGTTCTTCCAAAAAAGGTTCCGATGGAAAAAGGAGTTGCAGGGCAAAAACCCGGTCCTTTAATTCCTCTTCATAGAGGGGGTTGATAAATAAAATTCCCGATTGTGGATCGGTGTAAATGAGTAACCGTTCTTCGAGATTGAGAAGATAGTGGTGTATTTTCAGAAAAGGCAGATTAAGGACGAACGCAAGTTTTTCTGGTACTGGGGAAGGAATAACCTGAATTGCTGTCAGAATTTGGGCATCCGCTTCATCAATTCGCCGGAAGATCTGTTCTATTGTGTCCCGTTTTCTTAAGAATACAATGAGATCCTGGATAAGAGATGGTTTGTGAAAGGGAGTGCGTATAGTACCCAGATAATTTCGAACGATCCTGAAGAACGCGTGATCAGGCAGGGTGAGGATTATTTTCCGCCATGTGTCGAGAGAATTCATACAGCTTCAGCATACCGGGAAGTTGTCAGGTAATCAATAATTACTTTGCTCATTCCAACTTTCGATATAATATTTGTAGCCCTGTTCCGTCAGGAATTTTTGCCGATTCGCGGCAAATAGTTCTTCAACAGTATATCTGGTGACGAGGGAGTAAAAATAGCTGTTTCGCTTCTTTGGGCGCAGAATCCGCCCCAGTCTTTGCGCTTCTTCCTGCCGGGATCCGAAGGTTCCTGAAACCTGAATAGCTACCGAAGCGTCGGGGAGATCAATTGCGAAGTTTGCGACCTTCGAGACTACAAGAATTCTCTCCCGCCCTTCCCGGAAAGCCTGATATAGGTCTTCCCGTTTCTGGTTCGGAGTTTTTCCGGTAATGAGAGGCGCTTTCAGGGTATCGGCGATTTCTTTCAGCTGATTCAGGTATTGGCCTATGACGAGGATCGCGTCTTCCCGGTGATTTTCTGTAAGCTGCTTTGCGATAGGGATTTTTAAGGGATTTTCCGAGGCGATTCTGTGTTTATGCCTTTTTGCAGCAATGGCATACTTTACCTGAAGAGACTCAGCCAGATCTACCCGGATTTCATGACAGTATGCCTCAGCAATCCATCCCTTCGCTTCAAGTTCTTTCCAGGGTACATCGTATCGTTTTGGACCAACAAGGGAGAAAACTTCCCCTTCCTTTCCATCTTCCCGGATGAGGGTTGCTGTAAGCCCCAGTCTGCGGACCGCCTGAATTTCAGCGGTAATCCTGAATACCGGAGCGGGAAGAAGATGGACCTCATCATAAATGATCAAACCCCAGTTCCTTTTCCGGAAAATAGAAAAATGGGGGAACGCTGCCTCCTTGTCCGGGCGCCAGGTGAGGACCTGGTAGGTCCCGATGGTAACCGGCTTGATTTCTTTTCTCGTGCCGGAATATTCGCCAATTTCTTCCCGGGTCAGGGTTGTTTTATCAAGGAGTTCATCAATCCACTGGTGTACAGCGGCTACATTTGTAGAAAGGATGAGGGTGTTTGTCGCGAGGAGTTTCATTATCGCCATACCAATGATAGTTTTCCCTGAGCCACAGGGAAGTACGACCGTGCCAAAACCGGAACCAGGGTTTCCATTACCATGAAAGATTCTCGCTGCCTCCTCCTGGTAATCCCTTAAATGAAAAGGGTAGCCCCCCAAAGTCATTTCTCTCAAGTTGAATTCAAGGGGGTCACCCTTTACCAGGGGAGCCTCGTCCCGAACAGGATAACCGATGTTCATAAGCTCCTGTTTGATATGCCCTCTGTCAATGAGGTTGATAAGAAAACCACCATCGGTGTGATCAAGAAGTTTCACAATCTTCCGGGAGGAATAAAGTTCCGATCGCAGATTCGGATCATCAACTTTCAAAAACAGTACAAGGTCCTCATCAGTCTCGTGGAGAGAAATTTTTCCGAAACGGGAGATGAGGTCACCAATTTCGTAGCTGACATTTTCCGGTACAGGGAAGCGAGACCACTTTGAAAGGGCTTTTTCTATTCGGTTTTCATTCCAGCCGGCGGAAGCCGCATTCCAGATTGAAAGGGGGGTGAGCCGGTAGGTATGCATGTGTTCCGGAGATTTTTCAAGTTCTGTAAAGGGGCTGATATCTACCCGAGCGGCATCCGCCTCAGGATTGTGTACATCAAGCAGGAGAGATCTGTCACTTTGCACAATAAGGGGTTTAGTTGGATCTCCGGTAATCATAATGTGTTAAGGTAGCCTGAGTTGAATTGAATTTGCAACCCCTCGCACGGTCAACCAGCAGTTCTCATTATACCCTGTCTGATTCGTTTGCTTCGACCGGTTCCCGCAGAAACCTCCGATAAAATCGAAGGTTTCGCTATAAACCGGCTATAAATCAAGCCAATTGATCTGGCAATATCTCATTTTGTATCTCATCCTATCCAGCTGTATTATAATCCGGGTTAAAATGAGAATTGCTCCTGGTCAACTACATACTGTTGAAAACAACCTCGAATAATTCTTTCGCATTTCCCCGAGGACGCACAAGCTCACATCCAACCCAGAATACATCCTGATTGGGGACTGCCCATCGTGTGGCAATTTCAAACTCGATTCGCTTCTTGTTTGAGGGATAAAAATCCTCCGGCATTGTTAGATATACCCGGTAGGTTTTCTGGGCCGGAAGGTCCTTTGTAGAAATCATCATAAACCCGAATTCAGAAAGGTTTTCCAGTTCTCCCATTACCTTACCGGTCCTGACATCGACAATCTGAAAAAAGGGTGATATCGGTTTTCTTGTGTCTTTTCTTTTTTCGTTTTCCACTATTTCATGATAATGGATGTCCGGACAGAAATCTATAGCGATAATTCTTTAATGGAAGAAATGTGTATTTCATGTTGACAGGAAATGGTCCACTTACTACCCTGATACGTGAATCAGGGGGAACGGAATGCGGAAATACTTAATTGTTGGCAGTGTTGCTGATAATCCTTTTGTAGCGGATATTGCCCAACATCTTGAGCAACAGGAAGATTATCTAGACCTTATATCACTGAAGAGTTTTCTGAACAAGGAATTCTGTCCACGGTTCATTATAAATGAAAACAGTTGGGATAATATCGGCCAGAAACTTAAGGGGAAAACTATTATCATCGTCAGTACAACAATGATGCAATTCAGCAGGGATGAACTTGCTATGCGGAATTGTATTATTGCCAGGGGGGCAAAGGATAACGGCGCTCAACGGGTAATCCTTCTCGAACCGGATCTTTATTACAGCGCGCAAGACCGGGGCCCACGTCCGGAACATGGGATAACCGTGTTTGAACGTGATTCTGCCGATTATAAAAAATTTGACGGACAACCCTTTTCAGCGAGACTCTATGCTGAATTGCTGAAGATGTCTGGTGTTGATGAGGTTGTAACGGTCCATAACCATTCCCATAGCGTAAAGAACATTTTTATGGACCGTTTCTCCGGTCATTTCCACGATCTTCTTCCCGCGGATATCTATGCCGGTTATCTTCGGGAGGGAGATATTGTAAATCACCGGAATCTGGTAATTTGCGCCCCAGACAAAGGAGCTGTCGAATTTTCCCGGGAGGTCCATAGACAGATGAGAGACCCAGCGGTAAGATTCATGAAAATGGATAAACGCCGCCTGGGAGAACGGAAGGTTCAAATAGAGGTTGCCAGGGATTCAGACACAGTTCTTGAAGAGATCGCAGGGAAGGATATTGTTGTTGTTGATGACATGGTAAGAACCGGACGTACCGTGGTTGAATGCTGTAAGGTGCTCCGGAAGGCAAATCCCCGCAGGATAATATTTCTCGTAACCCATTTTTATTCCAGCAGGGAAGGACGGGTTATGATGAATGATCCTGTTATTGACGAAATTGTCACAACCACTACCATTCCCCAGGTATTGAACAGGGATGTTCAGGGGCGGCTCCGTCACAAGATGGTAGTTTTACGCCTTTCCCGATGGGTCTCAAACTTCCTGCTTCCCGTGCTTGAGGATCCCAGGGATTTCCTCCCGCCACCACTTTATACCGAAGATATGTCTTCAAAAAATCCGCGGTGGCGGGGCAAGATGGGCCCTCTTTTCTCTTCGGTTTCTTAAAGTTGGAAAAAAATCCATGAGGAGGTTGTACTTTGAGTCCTGATATTTTTACCATTGGAATAATCTGCGGAAAGCTTGGGGATGTAGATGGAGTATCCCTTGAGGTTAATAAATGGATCAGGATCCTTAGGGAGATGGGACATCGGATAATAACTATCGCGGGAAAATATGTAACACCCCTCGCCGCTATCCTAGAAGAAGACCAGCTCCTGCTTCCGGAAATCCGGTTCGACAGCGAGGAGCAGAAAAGTTTTGAAAACCAGGTTTTTCCCAATCTCCAGAATCATCCTCCCCACATGACAGGTGAAAAGAAGGGGGATCTGCTGATTAAGCTTGAAACTCTGGGGAACGAGGTGGCTACTATCCTTTTCCGGTGGGTCCAGGAATATTCCATCGATGTAATTATCGCTGAGAATACAAATGCCATGCCAATGACCCTTCTGGGGGGGGTAGGGGTATACAAACTCGCGGTTGACCGGCGGGTCGCAACTATTTTTCATCACCATGACTTCTGGTGGGAACGGAGCCGGTTCAGCCATAATCATATCGAAAAATTTCTCAGCAAAACTATGCCTCCCGCGGTGCCGGGGATAGAACATATTGTTTTATCCAGCTATTCCGCTCATATTCTGCGTTCCCTCAAACGGGTACACCCCGTGGTAATTCCAAATTGCGAAGATTTTGATCATCCAGTGGAGCTTGATGACTGGAACAGTGATTTCAGGGAGGAATTGAACTTTAATTCCGAAGATCTGCTCGTTGTTCAGCCTACAAGGATTGTCCGGAGAAAACGGATCGAGGATTCGGTAGAGCTTATCCATGCCCTGCAGGCCAGATATCCGCAGTTGAAACCACGGCTGCGTTTCATAATATCCCTCTACCAGGGGGATGAGCCCGATACCGAATACATTGATGAAATCCGAAATTTATGTGCTGAAAAGGAGGTAGATATCTACTTGATATCTACGAGAGTAGCAGCCAAACGGGGGCGGACCAGGAAAGGGGAAAAACTCTATTCAAACCGGGATGTCCTCGCAAATGCCGATCTTGTAACCTATCTTCCCTATTGGGAGGGTTTTGGGAACGCGCTGCTCGAAGCTATAGCCGCAAGGGTCCCGGTAGTGGTAACCACCTATTTGGTGTATAAAACCGATATTAAAATAATGGATTTCGACACTATTGAGCTGAGGGATTCCTACAACCGGGAGGGGAGACTAATAATTAATGATAAAGCCCTGGACAGGATTTACGAAGTTCTCACTGACAGGGATATCAGGGAAAAAATGGTGACCCATAATTTCAGTATAGGGAAGAGAGAATTTGGCCTGGACAGCCTCAGGGGCTCGCTCTGGCAGGTCATTGATGATTATAGTGATGAGATCCGGGCCTCCCGGAAGCGTATTCAGAAAAGTAAAATGAACTACAGTGTTTAGCTGCCACAAGACCGCAGAGGGTTAAACCCCCAACTATAAAAACCGCTCCAACGCTCGGCCCTGACAATGCGCAACTCCAGAGCTCGGCTACCTGTGTCACTCATGAATGAAAGGATTCACATAGCAGCCGAGCGCTATAAGAGATATTTTCGCTAACGCGAAAAATCATTGGGGTAGAACAGATAACAGCCGAGCAGGGGGGGGGATAGTTCTTTATCTTACAATCCATTTCTGTTTCAAGTCCTCTATACCCTCTACAATTTTAGAGAAAATATCTCCCACGCTCTGTAAAACGTGGGAGATATCAAATAGCTTATCGATAATCCATGCTTTCCTTAATTAAGCAGGCACGATATCAGACAACTTCGCTTCAGCAACCCCTATTACGCTGTCCGTTCCGGCATAGTAGATGATTATCTCATCATCTTTTTTAAGAATTTCACCCGAATTCTTTTTCTTGGGGACAGCACCGCATGTAAACACAACATTATTTACCCAACCGTTTATTTCATAATCCTCTTCTGGTGCAAGAACAGGAATATGAGACCGGTATATTATTCTTGCAGGATCATCCATGCTGCTTAAAAATACTCCCAGCCTGTAGACCCGTTTACCACTGAACTCATCCCTTCTATGGGCGTGGTAGAAAGACAACCAGCCATATTCGGTTTTAAGTACCTGTGAACCTGTTCCAAGTCTTCCCCCTTTTCCGTCATCCCATGATCCCGGCGCTCCCGGAAGCAATACCGCCCGGTCACCATCAATGGGCCAGGGCGCTTTTATTTCAGCGGCTGATGCAAAATTGATGCTTTTTGTTTCAGTATCCCTGTGATAAGAACCGTACTTCTTTTTTCCTGCATTATCCATATATTCAAATATCACCGCGCCCCTTTCATCAAAATCCGGAAAGATGAGACCATGGTTCTGCCAGGCATACCAGTTTCTCGCCAGAAAATCTTTTATACCGATTGACGAAAGCATTCCCTGACATGTATTTCCAAAAAGAACATATGTCATATAGACACGGTCTCCTATAATAAACATCCTGGGGTCTTCATAACCGCCTTTTTCTCTTTTTCTTTCATTCAGAATTTCAGGATCGGGAAACTCGCCTTCTCCGGGTTCAAGAGTCGGTCCCGGCAATCTCTCGTCTATATTATAGCCGTCGGCCGTTATAGCGAGTCCAATTCTGTTTATGCCGTCGCTGCCTAGGGCCCTGTAGGCTAGGTAGGTTTTTCCCTTTATTCGGATAGCAGCAGGGTTATATACCAATTCCGACTCCCAGGAGTGTTCTTTTATTGGTTCAAGAATAGGATTGCCTGCGTATCTCTTCAATTTCCCCTGATGTATAAGAGTATTAAAAAGTTCCAGAAATATCGAAGCTGTCCTTCCGGGAGAATGCTTTTCGGCAAACTCATCGGCCCCAGCAATGACCTTTTCCCGCGCTTTATCATCATAAAGCAGTGCCTGCACTGCCTTTGTAAGTTCCGCATCAGTACTGTACTTTACTATTTCTCCATTACAAAACGGTGAGAAAAATAGATTATCACGCGCGAGGATCGGAGTTCCCCATCCAATCACCTGATACGCCGTCGAGGAGAGTATCGCTCCGCTGCCGGTTACACCCTCTCCTTTGTCAAATATAATAATCTTGGATGCCTGGACATAATCCCTTCTCTTCTTCCAGGAACCGTTCTCCACCCTGATCTCGTCATATCCGATATCGGGATTGGTTTTCTTCATTTCAGCTATCTGCACTTCGAGTTTTCCCTTTCGCTCTTCGTCATACACATGAGCCAGAAGGTAAATTGAAGGGTCATTTTTTTTCATTTTGCAGACAGCAGGCAGAAAATCGATCATGTTATATTCGCCGAAGGTAAGAATAATATTCCTGTCGGTTGGCAGATTCAATTTTTCACAACACTCTATTCTGTCTCCCCTGCTTGCCGCATATGCCGGAAACTGAGTACAGTGGACCTTTTCAGCGGGGTAATGTTCTTTCATAAACCCGTCCTGTTCCGGAAGAAAGTTTGCAATCGCGTCCCAGTCAAACTTCCAGAAGGGACTGTCATCCGGTTTGGGGGTGTTGTCATGGTTGAGCAGAATTGTTTTAGCCTTTGCTTTTATTCTCGGAAAGACTTCTAGCAAACCTTCCATCGGGAGTATCCCCAGGTCCTCTGCGAAAAATATGTTATACCCCTCCTGTTCAACCGCTTTTAGCAGCGGCTCAGGATCAAAAGAGTTTTTCCCGGGTATTTTCTTGCTGTATGCCGTAAAGCATCTGTGTACAAACTCTTCGTCCTCCACATCAAGCGGATAGCCGTGGGCGCATTCTTTATAGTGTGTGAATACCTGTATGTCATAACCCCGTTCCATCAGCCATTCGGCTACCGGGGTTGTGTGCCTGGAAACCCCGCCGTCGGTATTCCAAGAACCCATAATAATTATTTTAAGCTTTTCCAATTTATTTCTCCTTGTAAGTAAAAGCAGCGAGTTAAAACTTTATGTCTTTCTTCATTAATTCAGCCACACCAATAACAGTGTCAGCGCCGGCATAGTAAACCAATATTTTATCTTCCCGCTCAATTTGTCCGCATGAAAATACAACATTAGACACATAACCTTCCCTTTCCCAGTCAAGCTCCGGTTCCAGAATAGGTTCTGCTTGCCTCGCAATAACTTTTGACGGATTTTCAAGATCAAGAAGCGCTATTCCCAGGCTGTAGACCTTTTCATGATTGACGCCATGATATATTAAAAGCCAGCCCTTATCCGTTTTTATGGGAGGTCCCGCGATACCTACTTTCATGCATTCCCAACTTGATTCTGCGATTGGCCGCATTATCAATTTATGATCATGCCAGGACTTCAGGTCATCCGAAAAAGCAATCCAGATATCAGGATGCCTTCTGTGAAACATCACGTATCTTTCGCCTATCTTTTCAGGGAAAAGGGACGCGTCCTTGTTGGATTCATCAAGCACTATCCCGTGCCTTGTCCAGTCGATAAGGTTCTTTGATGTTGCCAGACATATTCTGAAATTCTCATCACTTAAGCCTGTATACATCATGTAGAAGGTGTCTTCGATTTTCACTATTCTGGGATCTTCCGCACCCCTTGATTCCTGTGGAACGTTATTTCCCAGAATCGGTTTTTCCATTCTGTTGAAGTTGATTCCGTCCGTACTCACCGCATAACCGAGCCTGTTTATATAGTGGCCTTCCTTTTCATTGGGCGCAATGTCGGATGCCCTGTATATCATATGAACCTTGTCATTATGATCGACCATCGCACAATTGAATACGGCGGCTGCTTCCCACTGATTTTCCTTTTTTGGTAATAATATGGGTCTGTCGGACATTCTTCGTAATTTAATCATTGATTTCTCCTTTATTTTTCCCGGTTACAGGTTTTTACAACTTTAATCCGCCGCCAATCGATATGCCTGTAATAAACTGCTTTCTATAAATGATAAACAGAATAAGAAGAGGCAGTGTTAATATAACTGTAGCCGCAAATATCAGCCCAGGCTTGTCTCTGCCTCCACCTCCAAGCACAAAATTCGCGATTGACAGGTTTAGAGTCATCATATGAGGCTTGCGGATTACAAGTATCGACCATAAAAGATCGTTCCATCTTCCCATAAATGTAAAAACGCCCAGTATGGCTGCCACCGATTTTGACATCGGTATCATTATCCTGAAAATAATCCCAAACTCACTGCACCCTTCAATCCTGGCCGATTCAATTAAAGCCATTGGTATGGTTTTAAAATACTGCGAAAACAGAAATACACCCCAGGCACTCATTAAAAACGGAACCGTTAACGCCGTATATGTACTTAACAGGTTCAGACTCACCATCAACTTAAAAACAACAATGAATCCGACCCCGGTTCCCGTAAATATCCATTGAAAAATAATAAAATTGGCAATAAATGATTTGCCTTTAAAGTCCAGCTTTGATATGGCATAGCCGGTAATCGCGCTGAAGAACAGTGTCGCAAGTGTTACTGCACCGGCAACAAACAAGCTGTTAAACAGAGCCCTTATAAAATGCAGCTCCTCTAACGCAAACATTTTTTCATAGCTGTCAAACGTAAGAACTTTAAAATTTAAGATACTTGTATAAAAATCCCTGTCCTGTTTCAATGATCCTATCACAAGATAAAAATATGGATAGATATTTATAAAACTCCACAGGAGCAGCAAACAAATAACAATTTTCCCTATCAGATTATCCTGTATACTCTTGCTTTTCATATTATACCTCCTTCCCTACAAATTTTTTGATAAGCAATACCAGCACATACGACATTATGCCTGCGACCAAAGAAACAGCAGCGCCATAACCGACAGCCATTCTGTCGTAAATCTGATGAAAGATTTCCATCTTAAAGGTGTAACTTGCCAGCATCGGACCTCCCCCCTCTGTAAGCATCAAAGGTTCCGCAAACATCCCGAAAAAAGTTGTAACAGCAAAAATAACAACAATAACAAACGTTGGATTAATCATCGGCAGCGTAATTTTCCAGAACCGCGTAAAAGAGCCCGCGCCGTCGATGAGCGCCGCTTCGTGGTATGAATCGGGAATGGATGATATATTCGCCAGAAGCAGAAGGGCGTAATAACCGGAGCTTTTCCATACTATCATTATTGCCATTGGAATAAGAACAATATTTGTGTCAGAAAACCATCCGATATTTGTCCCCGTAATAGTGGATATTGCTTTTGTTAAGAAGCTGTGAGGGTCAAATATTTTCTGGAATATTACCGAGTAGGCCACTCCCGCGGTAAGATTTGGCAGGAAGTAGGAGATGACTAAAAAAGATTTTAAGGCGACATTCTTTACAGAGTTCAGCATCAAAGCCAGCATCATGGAAATAACAAGTGATAACGGGATGTAAATGATCCCAAAACGGATCATATTGTACATGATCATTCTAAACTCTTCCCTTTTAAAGAAATCCAGAAAGTTATCAAGTCCCACAAAAACTGCTTTAGCGCTGATCAGGCTTGTTTCAAATAAGGCTATGGGTATTGACACAATATTGGGGTATAACCAAAAGACTATGTTCCATAGAATATAAGGCATAATAATTATCCAGGCAATTAGCGTCATTTTCTTTAAACCCTTACCGCTGCCGGTTGCCGCGACATTTTTCCTATAACCGCCGTACTTTTCTTTCAGACTATTAATCGTATTTTCAAAAACCATGCTCCTTATACCCCCTTTCTATTCTAATATTGGAAAGAGGGCCATTTAAAACGGCCCTCTTTAGCTTAAGTACAGTAAATTTACTTTTATTTAGCCAATACAGCCTGAACCGCTATTTCGGCATCACGTAACGCCGTATTTACATCCTTCTTCTGATATGCTATTGGCTCCCACAATGCCTTTTTAACGGCATTATAGATGTCATATTTATCAGGACACAAAACAGAATGTGATCTGGGTACAAAATCCGCGAATACATCCATATAAGCATGGGTCTCGAAGTAGTCTTTGAATACGGGATTTTCCATAAGATCGGATCTCATGGGTAAAAGTGAGGTTTTGTTCATCAGTTCAAGATCAAACTCCGGATTTGAAAATCGCCATTTTATATATTCCCATGCTTTCTCCACATTGCCGCTGTTTTTGATAATGGCAAGCCCCTTGACACTGGCATCAACCCATGACCCTTCATTCGTTCCAATAAAATCAGGAACAGGTGGCGGAGCCAGTGTAAGTTCAGCATCCGGCCGCATAGCCATTACACCCTTTGGAGCACCAGAACCAGCGCAAGCCATACATCCTACATTTGAATGTTGATTAAACTTATATCTATCCCGGTCTGTAGAAGCATATCCTTTCTTAAATGCATTGGCCACGAATTCAACAAAAGCAACCGAAACATCGGATTTTGTATCAAGTCCATCTTTTGACAGTTCCTGTACATTACCTTTTGCCGACATATAAAATGTATGCCAGTAATACCCCAATTTCCACCAGGCGGCAATCGGATCAAAATCTATGGCAATACAATCTCCCATTTCGATAACCTTGGATGCAAATTCGTTAAACTCGCTGTAAGTTACAGGCGGTTTATCAAATCCCGCTTTTTTAAGCATAACATTGTCATACAGAAGAAGAGCCGGCGTCCACATCTGCGGCAGTACATATATATGACCATCTGCCGATCTAATGCTGTCCATAAACCCTTCACTGCTCCTGGATTTAACAAGTTCATTAAAACCCGGAAGTGTATCGAGCGCAACAAGAACGTCATTTTCAGCAAGAAAATTTGCAAAAAAGACCTCAAGGTTCGCGGTAATGGTAGGTGCAGTGCTTGTAGCAATTGCAGTCTGTATAATCATTTCCGAACTTGAACCTGCCGGTATCGGGTTATATATAACAGGACTGTCAGGATTCTTTTTGTTAAAGCTGTCTATTGCTATTTTCTCAGCTTTGTAAAAATCTCCGCCGGCAGTCCAATAGGTCAGTGGCTTTTCTACAGCGGATTCCTGAGGCTTTTCGGCAGTTTCCGAAGTTCCCTCGGCCTGACCTCCTGCAAATACAGACGCAGGAATCAGAGCAAAGATAATCAGCATAATAAAACACAAATAAAATTTTCTTTTCATTTTCTCTTCTCTCCTTTAATTTTGGTTAAGTTTGATTCTGAATAACAGCAATTTATTGTTATTTTCAGTTTTCCCTCCTTTTTATTGCTTATTAATGCTTTTGTTCATATTCCTTAAGGAGTTTTTACTAAAAACCTCAAGAAAATCCAGTTAAGCGTTATCGTAAATTGCTCCAGTCTCCTACAATAATACCGGCATAAGAACAGTATAACATGCTTTGTAATATTTGCAAGTTATATTTTCAAACTTTACTGCAATATTTACGTTTCACATTATAGCAACAATAAGGATGTTATCAAGGTAAAAAATGACGAATTTTAGTTATTTGATATTTTTACGTTGAATTATCATTTTTTCTTTGATAAAATGATATAGTAACCAATAGGAGTACAAATAAATATGCCAAGAAAAAGAAAAGAGATCAACCTTAATCATATCGCTAAAAAATGCGGAGTTTCAATTGCGACTGTATCAAGGGTTTTAAATGATAAAGAAGGCGTAAATGAAAAAACACGAAATCGTGTACTGGAATTTTTACAGGAATATAACATTTCCGCGAAAAAAAAATCACCCGGTTTTAGAAAAAATATTGCAATACTAAGCGCACGCAGATCAGACAATGGAACAGGAGGGCCCAATCTCGGCTATGATATGGCTGTCGAGGGAATAGAAAGTATCTTACATGAAAAAGGTTATTCTATTATCCTTTCTAAATTGACAGAAAAAAAAGCTCTCCCGGATATAATACGTAACGGCGGTGCAGCCGGAGTAATAATTATGGGAAATGATGTTCCCGATAGTATCATATTCTCACTATCAACTCAGGATACCCCCTTTGTAAGTATTGAAAGAGAATCAGACCCTTCAAAATATTTTACTGTAACCACCGACAATCTTGATGGAATACAAAAATCTGTTAATTATCTTGTGAAACTCGGACATAAAAAAATTGCTTATTTTTCAGGAAATCTGAAATATAAAAGGTATGAGGAACGTTTTGATTTTTTTAAGAATGTAATTCAAAAAAATGGTCTTAAGGTAAATAAAAAATTTTTAAAGGTTCACCTTGATGAAACAGACGAAGAAGAATTTGGTAGTACTGCTGCAGAGGAGATTTTATTTGAAAATACTCTTCCAGGCGCTATTATAACCTCAAGTGACATGATCGCAAAAGGAACGATTCAGGCATTAAGAAAAAATAATGTAAGGATACCGGAAGATATATCTGTTATGGGTTTTGATGACGGTATAATCATCAAGTACTCCGAAATGAAGATATCTACGGTCAGACCTGACTGGATAAATAAAGGAAGAATTGCTGCGGCAATTCTTCTCCAGCTTATCGATGGAATAAACATCCAGCCCTACAGATGCGTTGTAAATACAAATCTTGTTATTAAGGATACCTGCACAAAATACAGTAAAAGCATAATAAGCAGAAATATGGCCAGACCATTGGTTTACTGGACTGAAGGTGGAAAATTGTATGAACACGAAAAGAACGTTATCCATAGCTGGAATAAAAATTATCCAAAATCTATTATTACCTTCAATCCAACTCCTGAGGGCATGGAAACAGAAAAAATCATTAAAAGCTCCATAATCCAGGGGATTTCCCCCGATATGATACAGGGTGTCGAAATATTCTTTGCAAATAATCTGGCTGCTCATGATGTTCTGGTTCCACTCGATACACTGGATGGTTTTTCTTCTTTAATCAAAGAAAGAAAAATGGGAAATTTCCTGAACCAATTAAGTGCACCTGACGGCCATATCTATGTTTTACCGCAGCACTGGACGCCAATACTCGGAGTATATAACAGATCGCTCCTGGAGAAAGCCGGCTTCAATGATCCTCCCAGGACTTACAGTGAATTCAACAGGTTTGCTGAAAATCTTAAAAAGATGGAAGACATGACTCCAACAGATTTTTCGTTATATAAAAAGTGGTGGGTAGCTGCAAGATACTGGCATGTTTTTCTTATGGCTGCTTTAGGTGAAAAGGGAATAAATTCTGATATAACCAGGATTGATACGCTTGAAACCAGGGCTTTTTTAAAGTTTATATCAAACGCAGTAAAACGGAAATATGTACCTGATGGGGAAGGTAAGTATGATTTTGTAAAAGAGGAGAATATAGGATATAAACTGGAAGGTTCACCCGATAAATTTTCTGATATGGCAGAAAGAAATCCTCACTTGCGATATGCCTTTTCACCGCCTCCAGTCCCCGATTTTATTGATATAAATACTTCTCCATGGCTGGAAGCAAGTATCAAAGGCGCCGTAATTTTTAAAACCTGTAAAAAAATTGAAGATGCATGGCAATTCTTAAAATGGCATTATTCAACTCCGGAAAATGATCTTGATCTGTTAATAATCACATCACATATACCATGCCGCGGCGATCTGACCGATAACACTCTTTTTCACGATTATTTTAAGAAACACCCTGATATGCAGGAGTTTGTCAACTTTATAGGAAAATCAAATACAATAACGCATCCTGAAAAAATTGCAATATTCAGTATAATAAACGAAAAGCTATGGACACCTTTACTATATCATCAGGGAGATATCGAAACACTCATTAAGGAAACAGAAAAAGAGTTGGAGGCCCTGGCTCAATCGGCTGAATAATAATACTCTATATATCCCATATATCGTGAAACGGGTGCGGCTTTTCGCAATAACTGCAAACGAAAGTCAGCTTCTACGATCTTTTAAACTCCGGCATTACATGCTCGAAGCAGGAAGGATAAGACACGCAGTTTTCATTCTTGCAGGATATCTCATCGAAGTTATAAACTCTGGGCGGTATGTGCAGCCGGTACTTCTTATAGACATGCCTGTCCTTTATAATATTCAGAGTACAGCCGGGAGCTATCGCTCCAAGCACCTTTATCTGTTTTTCGTCAAAGGATAGAATGTCGGGCAAAGAAATGATCCCCTTGAACAATCCCTCCTCGTCTGAATGATAGACACCATGAGAACTCCTGCAATTCAGCTTCATTATATGACGAACCTTGTCTATGTGGTTCCAGATTTCTTCAATCCTCTGCCCCTTTCCAATATGATCTATAACGATATTATGTTCTATCGGCCTTACACCGACCTTGCACTCGGGTTTGCTGTAAGGCTGTACATGTACCTCTTCAATAAGATTGTCAGTAAAAATCTTTTTCTCTATTGATTCTCCCTCAAAATCATCACCTATTCAGCCTGTAAGCATTGCTATCTCAATGACTCGTGTATAATCTATATATATTATCCATTTCTTCAACTTCCAATACCCGCTCCAAAGCTCGGCCCTGACAATGCGCAACTCCAGAGCTCGGCTACCTGTGTGTCCTTAGTGATTCCTGAAGTTCCAACCAGTGAAATAGGGGGTTGAAAAGAGCCCCGGGGAAACCGGGACTCTCATATTTTTTCCTGTGCTAGTTAGATCCTTAAATCTGGATCCTGAAGTT
>JAGLYY010000098.1 GCA_023131935.1 Spirochaetales bacterium
GGTAGATAGCTGACCTTACTAAAGAATGATATCATCTTCAAAGCAAGGGAGGTATGATATCCTTAAAACAAACCTGCTGTCAAACAAAATATCATGGAGAGTGAAATGGATGACGAACTGATCAAAAAAATAAATGAACTGGAAGATGATAAAGATAACATCGTAATCGGGCAAAACACTTTTTACACGATTGTCAATGGCATGACAGTTGTGGAGTATACCGCGCGAAACAATCGAAAAGTGATACACGAACTGGGATTAATAAAAAATTCATATTCCGGGAACGAAGTTTTTGATTATGAAGATAAAACCTGGGACAACAAGAATATGCCAATATTGATAAGCATTGAAAATGCAATATATAGTTATTATTTGAGTTATCCTGATATAAAAGACAAAACAGTAATAAACATCCTGGTAAGATTAATTTCAAATCCGGATAGCACATTTTCAGTGACTTAGGTCTCCTCCTTCAGAATAACTTAAAACTTTGTTTAAGTTTAAATCGTTTTTCCAAAAATGAAGTAACGGGATGTATGAAAAGAATTTTAAAATCCGCGAAAAGACACCATGCGGAAAATGGTAAAACCGGATATTTGGATTTTTTACAAGATTTTTTTACACGAAGATAGTCAAATTTGATATGTTGTTTCTTAAATAAAGACCAAGATTCTGATACTCTTTACATCATGAACCGGGAAATATCGAAGAAACGCTCCAACCTGTACCGAAAAATTCGTTCTTTCTTCGACACGCGGGATTATACCGAGGTAGAAACACCGGTTCTGTCCCCCGATCTTATCCCCGAGGTTACAATAGAGGTTTTTGAGACCCTCTTTCTCCACCCGTTTCGTCCAAAGGCCCATTTTTACCTGGTCCCCTCCCCTGAGGTGTGGATGAAAAGGCTCATAGCGGAGGGTTTTGGCGACATATACCAGATCGCCCGAAGTTTCAGGAACGCCGAATCCATAGGATCTCTCCATAACCCGGAATTTACACTTCTGGAATGGTATACCATGGGCGCGGACTACCGGGACTCCATAGGGATCACCGAAGAACTTTTCAAAGCGGTCATTCCGAAGGGGATTTCTGAAGATCTCCGTCCCCCATTCCGCAGGATCTCCATGGCCGAAGCCTTCAAGGAGTTTGCCGGAATAACCCTGGAAAACTGCGAAGACCGGGAAGTCTTAAGAGATGAAGCTGAAAGAATCGGTATCAGCAGTGCGGCGGAAAGCTCCTGGGAAGAAATTTTCCACCTGATCTTCCTTCAAAAGGTGGAACTCTCCCTCCCTCAGGATAAACCTCTGGTCCTCTACGATTATCCTTCCGCAATCCCCTGTCTTGCCCGGGATATTCCCGGGACCCCCTGGAAAGAACGGTGGGAACTGTACATCCGGGGTGTGGAGGTTGCCAATTGTTATACCGAAGAGGATAACTTCGAGAAGGTCGCGGAGTACTTTCTACGGGAAAGCAGGTTAAAAAAGGAACAAGCCCTCATCCCCTGCCCGGCTGATATGGATTACGGGAAAAACTTTTCCCGATTTCCCCGTTGTTCCGGAGTGGCTATGGGTTTGGACCGTCTTCTCATGCTCATGGAGAAACTTGATTCCATTGGGGGGGTGATTCTTTTCCCTTTTTCAGATACACTTACAGCTACACTAAATGAATCGACATGACTCTGACTTACAAAAACTTGAGTCTGAAACAACTACCATAAGAAAGGATGCATATGATAAAAGCAGGAGCAATCGATAAAGGGATGGCTCTCCTTTTTAAGGGACAGCCCTTTATTGTCGTTGAACGGCAATTCGTAAACCCGGGAAAAGGTTCAGCTTTTGTACGTCTCAAGCTGAAGAGCCTTACCACCGGTCAGGTCCTTCGGGAAACTATGAAAAGCCAGGATTCGGTTGAAGACATTACTGTGGAAGACAATTCATGCCAGTTCCTCTACGCCGACAACGATGGTTACCATTTCATGGATAACGACACCTACGACCAATTTGAAATCCCCATGGAGGGCTTCGAAGATTATAAACTCTTCCTGAAAGATGGGGACACCTATAAAGTTGTCATGTGGGACGATCGTCCTATCGATATCAAGATCCCCTTTAAAATGGTCTACGAGGTTACCGAAGCACCCGAAGCGATAAAAGGGGACACGGTTACCGGCGCTACGAAGATTGTAACCATCGAAACGGGCCTCAAAGTCCGCGTCCCTATTTTCATCAAACAGGGTGAAAGGATCATGGTCAACACCGAAACCCGGGAGTATGTGGAACGGGTGAATAGTTGATCCCCATCGCTCCCTGGGTCAATAAAGAGGTGCCGCTTCGCTACCGTGGGGCGAACCTGAATTTCAGCCTGTCCCACGGCCTTTTCAGCAGTTTCGATATCGATGCCGGTTCGAAACTGCTGTTAAAAACTATAGCGCAGCAGATAACTCTCGATAAACCGATGGAGGTCCTCGACGGCGGGTGCGGAACCGGGGTCCTCGGAATTGCTGTCGGAAGCGGTGTTCCTGAATGTAAAATAGATTTCCAGGACCGGGATTACCTGTCCCTGCTTTTCAGCCGGTATAACGCCGCGGCAAACGGTGTCGCTCCCCGCCATTTCTCCCACGGCCTGCTTCTCCAGGATTTGGGGGAAAAGAAGTATGATCTCCTCGTCTCAAACCTTCCCGCGAAGGCGGGGGCCCCGGTGCTGAAAGATTTTATCAATAGAGCTCCCGGGTTTTTAAAAGAGAAGGGGAATGTTTGTATCGTAGTGGTAAAGACCCTCTCTGATTTCATCCGGCAAACAATTCATGAACAGGGACACCTCATTTCCTATGAGGAAATCAGGAAGGAACATTCGGTTTTCCATTTCTCTCCATCAAACCGGGCTGAAGGAGAGGGAATTCCCGCGGGACAGCAGGGAGCTCCTCTGTTAAAACCCTACATCAGGGGGAAAAAAACTTTTCTTCTTTCAGGCAGATCTTACACCCTGGAGACGGTATTTAATCTGCCCGATTTTGATACTCCGGGTTATCAGGTTGAAATCGCGGTAAAACTTCTTTCCGGTTCTAAAGAGCTCCTCACCCCCTTCGCGAAACCATCTCTTTTCTGGAACCCCGGACAGGGGCATATCCCCTCCTGGCTGGGTACCCGATTGAAGAATGCCGTTTTCGGAGGGAGAGATTTCCTTGAGCTCTCGATTTCCGCTTTAAATCTGAAGCAAAACGGGGGGAACCTGATCACCTCAGTGCCGGCTCTTACTCCGGGGGAGATCGACAGGACCTTCTCCTTTATCCATCTGAATCACCGGACTACACCGGGGCTTAAGATGGAGGGGAAACTCCTCGACGAAATCTCCAGTATTCTCGAACCCGGCGGATACCTCCTGGTAACGGGGAAAAGC
>JAGLYY010000099.1 GCA_023131935.1 Spirochaetales bacterium
ACGGTATTGGAGATAATAATTCTCCTGCTCCGGTAGGAATAATTATGAACCATATTGTGTACGAGATGGGAGTTAGGGAGAAGGATTGTCTCCTCTGTCAGCGTATTAATCACCGTCGAAAGGGCTTTCACCTCCATAACGGTTCCCTCAATATCATCAACGAGTATCTTGTCTCCCACTTTTATCGGTCTGGAGAAAATAATTACTATACCGGCAAAAAAGTTTGCCACGGTATGCTGAAGGCCAAAACCAAGTCCAATACCGAGTACCCCAAAAAACACCGTGAGGATCGATAGATCTATTCCGATTACCGAAAGGCCGATAAGGAGCACAAGGACAACAACAGTATACCGGACTAGCTTTGTTAGCGTATATCGACGGGACTCGTCGAGACCTAACCGATCAAGAAACGCGTGATTAACAAGACCCCTGCTCATCTTCCCCGCCCAGGAGGCTAAGTAAAAGAGGGGGATCATAAGAATGATGGTAACAAACGATATGGTAGTGGACTCCGAAGATAAAATAGGTTGATTAAGAAAGGCATAGAACTTCTGAAAGTACTCACCGATGGCGGCCCCAAACAACCGTCCTATAAGGATTATGAACAAAATCAGCCAACAGATACGGAAAACGATCCGTACCCACTTATGGACAAGGGTACTTGCTTGTTCCTTTGCCTTGAGAGAGGAAAGGAGGCGTTTCAGACCATACAGGGCAAGTTTGTACACTCCAAAGGCAAGGAGAAGGGGCAGTAGAAATTCCAGAATGAACTGAAGCAGGTGGAAAGGTAATTTCACGGCACCCAGGGTAATAGGTGTAAGAAAAATCCCCCCGAGAAGATCCAGGAAATCGTTCATCTCCCCTCCTCAGGGTGGATAATATCTTCAATATTTATAGGATTGGCTTCAAACTCGATAAATCGGGAGATCCTGTGATATATCTCCTGGTTCTTTAAAAAGATATCTGTTAAGAGAGGATCAAACTGGGTCCCCCTGCCTTGCCGGATAATCTCTACCGCCTCTGAATGGGAATAGGATTTTTTATAAGGCCGCTTGCTTAACAATGCATCATACACATCCGCAATGGCAACAATCCGCGCCGAAAGAGGTATCTCCTCCCCCTTTAGTCCATCGGGATATCCGGTACCATCCCAGTGTTCATGGTGATAATAGGCGATCTCTTTCCCAAGGGTGAGGAAAGATTCCTTGTTCAGCTCCTTTTGCACCGCCTCAAGGGCACTGCCGCCAAGGCGGGAATGTTCCTTTATCCGTTCATACTCCTCCCTGGTTAGCCGTCCATCCTTCAGAAGGATCCGGTCTTCTATACCCACCTTACCCACATCATGGAGGGTGGATGAAAGGGCAATATCTTCGATATACTGATCGGTTATATAATCCCTGAATTTCGGTAATTCCCGCAGCTGTATGGCTAATACCCTGGTAAATTCCCGAATCCGTTCAAGATGTTTTCCCGTGTTCTTGTCACGGTATTCGGTTAGCCGGGCGAACCCCATGATTGTTGCCGCCTGGGTTTCTTTTACCTCAGCGATACTTTCCCGCAATTTTTGTTCAAGATGAATCCGTTCGGTTAAATCCTTCTCCACGATGGAGTAGGCAATAACCTCTCCCGCTAAGTCCAGGATCTCCGCGTAGGATGCAAAGGTGTATATTAGCCCCCCATCTTTTACGTTCCTCCGGACTTCCGTCTCAATATATCTGCCTTTGTTCTCCTTCACCTTCCCTATAATCTTCATTAAAGAGGGTTGCTCCTTGTTGTACCGGAAAAGGAAGTCGAATTTTTCCCCCACTGTGTCATCCCATGAGTACCCGTACATAGATTCCGCCGCAGCATTCAGATTGACTATGGTGCCCTCGGGATCAACTATGATAATGGAGGAGATAATGGTATCGAAAAGGATCGTGAAGTTCCGCTCCGAAATCATCAGCCTGGACTCAATACTTTTAAGGTAGGTAACATCCTTAAACTGAGTAACATAACCGGTAATCGCCCCGCTTTCGCTCTTGACTATCCAAGAGGTATCCAGGACCCGCTTTATTCCCCCGGTTTTTGTATAAATATGGGTTTCCAGGTTATACAGAGCCTTACCCTCAACGAGGCGCATCAGCTTTTCCTCCAGATCATCGTGATAAATATACAGGGAGGAGAGATCCTTGAGTTTCGCATTCTCGTTGTAACCGGTTAACTCAAAAAAGGCTTTGTTGGCCGTTAAAATATTACCATCCAGATCCGCCGTGAAAAGAGCGTCTCCAATGTTATTAAAGAGACGCTTGTAGTTTTTCTGGTACAATTGAACAAGCCTGGAGGATGCTCCCCCCTCTTCAGATACTTTAACAAGGATGTAGTGGCCATCCTGAGACTGGACCTGAAGTGCCCGTACAAGAAAATCCCTCGATACCCCATGTGCATTGGGGATACTGAGGGATTTTTCCCCCTCAAGAATGCCTGGAATGTTAAGGTACCCTAAAAACTCCTTCTCATGGATGAGAATATCTCTGCTTCTCAAATCCAGCATCTTCAGAAGAACTTCGTTAAAGAACAGAATTTCATGATCATGATTGAGGATGAGAAACCCTTCAGAAATTTCTTCAATAATTTTTACAAAAACATCCGTGAACATAATGTAGTATTATGTTCCAGTTTTCCCAAATCAGCAATACGACAAGAAAAGATTTCTTGCAATTCTAATAAAGCCCTGTACACTTAACATTATGAGATACGAACTTGGCATAGAGGTAAATCATACAAAATACTTGCGGTTTCTGCCTCTTACAGAACAGGGAAGGGGAAAATGTTTCCTTACCACCATTCGTCACCATCAGAGAGAGGCGGTACTGAAAATTTTTCTGTTTTCAAGGCAAAAGAAACGGGAAATCGAAGAGATCACCATCAGGGTCCCTAAAGGGGAAATGGGGGTTGATCCCCGGATAGACCTGGTTGGGGATTTCGATGGCCGACGTAATGTACACCTGAAGGTCCTTCTGAACAACGAGACCTACAGGGAAACAGACATCCTCCTGCCGATACGCCTTTCGCCATGGCTCCTCGCGATTCCCACGGCCCTTGCTATCGGGGCCCTGCTCTGGTTATTGGGGTACTTTCTTTTCTCAACTTTCTCTGCAACACCAAAGAGTTCCCGGGAACCCCTAGACTCCTCTGCCAGAGAAACCGAAAAACCGGAAATATCAACCCAACCGGTCCGGGAAACAGAAGAACCACCCCCATCAACCCCGGCCTTTACAGCCCGGAATGTGACTGTTTATTTCGCCCCAAACAGCCCATTCCTCACACCCCGGGAGGAAGAAACCTTAAGGGACCTTCTGCCGCTCCTAGAAGAACATCCGGAGGCGACCGTTTCTATTTCCGGACACTGCGCCTCTTTTGGATCTGAAAAAGGAAGGCAGGAGTTATCCCACGAAAGAGCGGCGGCGGTTGAAAAATTTCTACGGTCCGGAGGCTGGTCACCAACCGTATCTCCGGAAATTACCGGGTATGGCGCGAACAGACCCGTTACAGCGGACCCCGATCAACAGCAGATCAATCGGCGGGTTGAAATCAGAATAGAGCCGCCGGAATAATGGACCGGTCCCGGTTTTCCATTTTTCCGGTTTGGCATAAGGATAATAAGTAGTTCCGGGAGGATCAGATGGGCAGAAAGATTGGATTCATTTCCTTCAGAATTTCAGGAACCGATGGAGTGTCCCTTGAAACAATGAAATGGGCCACAATCCTTGAAAGGCAGGGGCACACCTGTTACTTCATGGCCGGGCAGCTGGATATCCCGGATGGAAGGTCCTTTATATCCCCCCTCTCCCATTTCACGAACCAGGACATCGTGCAGCTTTATCGGGAATGCTTTGGTTTCGCTCGGCGGCCTGAGAGCCTCACGAAAGGGCTCCATAAGTACCGGGAGCTCCTGAAGAAGGATGTATACGAATTCATCAAACGGTTTGATCTCGACCTGCTCATTCCGGAAAATGTCGTCACTATCCCCCTGAATATCCCCCTCGGCATGGCTATTACCGAAGTCATCGCTGAAACCGGTATTCCAACTATCGCCCATCATCATGATTTCTTCTGGGAACGGAAACGTTTTTTAAGAAACAACGTCTGGGATTACTTGAACTCCTGCTATCCACCCCACCTGAACTCAATCCACCATGTTGTTATCAACTCTTCAGCCCAGAACCAGCTTGCCCTGCGAACCGGGATCTCCTCTACCCTGGTTCCGAATGTGATGGAGTTCGAATCACCTCCACCGGAAATTGACGATTACAATAGAGATGTCCGGAAGGAACTGGGAATTCCTGAAGATGAATTGCTGCTCCTTCAGCCGACCCGGGTCGTTCAAAGAAAGGGCATTGAACATGCCATCGAACTCACTGCCCGGCTTGGCCTTCCCGCAACCCTGGTAATTTCCCACGCCAGCGGCGACGAGGGGTATGAGTACGAGCAGCGGGTGAAGGAATTCGCCGAGCTCCTGGGAACTCATACCCTCTTCGTAGACGAAAAGATCGGAGATCAGAGAGGCACAGCCATGGACGGATCAAAGATCTTTTCTCTTCAGGATATTTACCCCCACGCGGACCTGGTAACCTACCCTTCCATTTTTGAAGGCTTTGGAAATGCCTTCCTCGAAGCGATCTACTTCAAGAAACCGATTCTGGTAAATAACTATTCCATTTTTTCCCACGATATTAAACCCAAGGGCTTCACTGTCATAGAGATGGATGAGTTCATCTCCCAGACAACAATTGATTTCACCAGAAACCTGCTGCAGGACCCCGGGAGAATAAAGGAGATGGTAGAAAACAACTATCATCTGGGGCTGAAATACTATTCCTATTCAACCCTGGACACCCTGTTGAATGCTATTACGTCAACCTTCTGGGGACAACCCGGTCCCCGGAACTAGGATTTGATGATCCGCTGTAGCAAGATACCGGCAGACTGTTACTGCTAAGGGTTTGCGGAGCAACTAAGTATGAAAGACCTGGTTATCTTCCATTATCACCTCCTGCCGGGGGGAGTAACGAATGTCATCACCCTGGCGATCCGGGCCCTGGGGCAATACGCGCGGGAAATCAGATCGATCACCATAGCTACTGGCCGGGAAGATAACACCCAAAAGGTCCTGGGGAACCTGAACAACCTTGGTATTCCGATAATAATCAGGATAATTCCTGAAATTGATTACCTCGAAGAGGTCCCTGTTGATCAGAAAAGGGCCCGGGAAAATCTGAAAAAAAAGCTTCTTACCCTCTTTCCCAATACTGTATGGTGGATCCACAACTTTCATATAGGCAAAAATCCTCTCTTTACCCGGGCCCTCATCGACATCGCCCATGAAAGACAGCAACAGAACCTTATCTTTCATATCCATGATTTTCCCGAGTGTGCCCGATTTGAAAACCTCAGCCACCTGCATCAGATGGTTAAGGATGATGTATATCCGATACTGCCGAATGTCCGGTATTCGGTGATTAACTCGAGAGACCGGAAACTCCTTATAGATGCGGGATTGCCGGAGGAACTCCTCTGGAACCTGAATAATCCCGCGGCACCCTCAGACAACCTGAATTCACTCAGGGCCTCAGACAGTTCAAAGAAAACTCTAGAGGTATTAAAAACCCTCGGCCCCGCATTCCCCGGATGGGACCCGGAACAGGGGTATATCTTTTATCCCGTCAGGACCATCCGCCGAAAAAACATTCTCGAAGCGGGGCTTCTCGCGAAGCTCCTGAACAAAAACCTGCTCATTACCCTGCCGGGTGTGAGCCGCCGGGAAAAACCCTATTCCGACCTGGTTGGTTCCTGCTATGCCGAAGGGATAATACCGGGACTCTGGGGATTTGGAGGGCAGCTGGAAGAGCTGAGACTTTCCTTTACCGACCTGCCGGGAATCAGCGACGGAATTATCTCAACCTCGGTGCAGGAGGGATTCGGGTACCTGTTTGTAAATGCTCTCAGGTGGGGACGGCCCCTCATCGCGCGGTATCTCGATATTCTCGAAGGGATCAGAGAAATTTTTAATGGATATCCCCATCACTTTTATACATCCCTCCTCGTCCCTCTCGATAAAAAGCAGCGGGAAAAACTGTTGCCCCAATATCATGAAAGGGTACGTTCTATCGGGGAATATGTTTCGCCGGAAGACAGAGAGAAACTTGAAAAAGAAATTACCCTCCTTGGTATAGAGGGATTTATCGATTTTTCCTACCTCCCGGTACCGGATCAGAGGGAGATCCTAAGAAACTTTCCCCGGATAAAAGGGGAGATCCTTGAGGCTAACAAAGACCTCCTCGCGGACCTGAATAAAACCCTGGGAGAGATGGGACACCCGAAACAGATGCCCGACTTGCTCAACACGCGAAATTATGGCCGCGGAATGATGGAGATCCTTGATTCCTTCTCGTCAATGGAACAGGTCATGGGACAAGCCAACCACCAGGGTCCGCACACAATCTCAAAGATCCACCAAAACCTGATTTCCCGGTTTGCCCGGCTCGAATACCTCCGATTGCTCTATGAGTATGGCTTATGATCTCTCCGGAGGAGCATAAGAACCTCATCGTGTCAGCAATGGAATCCGGAGGATTCTTCAACCCACGGGTCCTCGATCCTGAAGTATCGGGGGAAAACCTCCGGGCATCATTAAAGTGCGCTCATTTCGACAGGAACCTGACCGAAAGCATTATTATTCCGGGAAACAGTATAGTGATAGCCGGATTCCCCTGTAATACCTTACCGGTTGATGATGCCGATCGCGGCATCATTGCCCCCATTTTCAGCGCTGATTACTATAAAGAAGCGGTCACCAGGCTGAAAAAGATAGTAAAGGTAACCGGGGAGCAGACAGGTTTGTCCCTCTCTTCAATCAGGATTTTCTGCAATTCACGGCTTCCGGAAAAACCGATAGCCGCGTTATCGGGGATGGGATTTTACGGAAAAAACAGCCTCATTATTTCTCCCCCTTACGGATCCCTCTTTGTCCTCGCGGGAGTGATAATCCCCCGGGAATTACCGGCTGATATCTGCCAACCGGAAGCAGAGGTCCCGGGAAAAGGCTGCGGAGACTGCAGCCGCTGTATGGAAGCCTGTCCGGTATCAGCAATCACCTCACCAGGTGTGATCGATTTGAACAGATGTATCCAGGCACTCTCAACCCGGTATGAAGTGATCCCTGAAGATATTATGGAGCAATGGGGCAGGAGGATTTACGGATGCCAGACATGTCAGGATGTGTGCCCCTTTAACAGGGAGGCGCCATCGGGATTGGAGATATCCCGGGGGAAACCTGGTGCCGCGATTTCTCTGGGGCAGCTTCTTCGCGCAGGTGCGGAAGGGGGAGAAGAGGGGGTAAGGGGATTCTTTAAAGGGACCGCCCTCGGAATGAAATGGATGCCCCCCCTCGCCTTCCTCCGAAACAGTATCATTGCCGCGGGTAACAGCCGGAGCCGGGAACTCCTCCCCTACCTTCTCCCCTTTAAGGACCACCCCGACCTGGTACTTAGGAAAACCGCGGACTGGGCG